>JAHRWG010000087.1 GCA_019090295.1 Cycloclasticus sp.
AGTGAGGTGAATAGAGTTAAAAGTAGTAAGACTTTAGCCGTGAATTGATGACGTACAGGGGGGTGAGACATGCGCTTTGTTATTCGGAAAAGTTATAAAAAGCGGAATTATAATGGTCTTATATTATTAAGGCAATGCGAATCACTTCCTATTCATTTTGTCTACCCAAGCCATGCCAATGGCAGACAGCACAAAGGTGAGATGCAAAATAACAAACCACATCAATTTATCATTAGCAATATGTTCTGCATTCATGAATTTTTGTAATAAATGGATGGATGAAATAGCCACAATAGAGGCGGCAACTTTTTGTTTTAACGAACCAGAGTCTAACTTACCTAGCCAAGAGAGTTTTTCTTCATCATCAGCAAGGTTAATTTGAGAGACGAAGTTTTCATAACCACTAAGCATCACCATCACAATTAGGCCGCCTACAAGTGCCATGTCAACCAGTGAGAGAATAACCAGCACCATATCGGATTCAGTGGTTGACAATATAATTGGAAAAAAATGAAGCGCTTCTTGAAAAAACTTAATAAATAGCAAAAGTAAGGCGAGGCTTAAACCAAGATATAAAGGAGCCAGCAACCAACGTGCGGCATATAAGGTTTTTTCAAATTTAGCTTCTACTTTGTTCATAAGGGGGCATTTGTTAAGTGTATGAAGACGACTAATTATAACGGGTTGCCTATTAATAATGTCCACTCTAAAGCAGGTTTTCTTGCGATATTATTAGAGTGCTTCATGTTCAGAGGTGTTCAGTGCTTCGCGGCATGGTTAAGTATATTTATAGTGTGCGGTAAAGACCTCCTATTCAACGTTCTCTATTGTAATATAATGGGTTAATTAACTGATGCTGAGGCTTTAAAATCATGTCAACGTCCAAAAAAGTATCCATACTGTATTTTTCTGATGTGCTCTGTGTATGGGCTTATCTAGCGCAAATTCGTATGGATGAATTGAAGAAAACATTTGGCGATAAAATTAACGTGGAACTGCACTTTATCCCTGTTTTTGGTTCAGTTGAATCGAAAATGGAGGCGAACTGGAAAGATAGAGGTGGTATTCAGGCTTATGGAAAATGGGTTTTTGAGACAGCAGCGAAATTTAAGCACGTTGATGTGAATGAACAGATATGGCAAAAAAACATACCCCAGAGCTCGGCGTCATGTCACTTATTTATTAAGGCGGTTCAGCTGGCAGATGAGAAGGGCTTGTTACCTAAGGTTGCAGAGCAGAGCCATGTTGAGCGTGTCACGTGGTCCATTCGACAAGCTTTTTTTCGGGATTTAACCAATGTTTCCAAGTTGAGTGAGCAACTTAAAATTGCTGAGGGGCTGGGCTTACCGGTTGATGTTATTCAAGATGAGATATCCAGTGGCGCAGCCTTTGCCGCATTAAACCAAGATTTTCTCTTAAAAGAGACATACCGAGTAACCGGTAGCCCGACCCTAGTATTTAATGAAGGCCGCCAAATTATTTATGGTAATGTGGGTTATCGAGTGATAGAGGCGAATATTCAAGAGCTTCTTAAAGAACCACCGACCAGCTTAAGTTGGTGCTAAATATAAATAGGAGAGCAGGGTAATGAAGCGTCGTGATTTTGTAAAATCCATGGGAGTAGCTGCTTTAGCCAGTAGCAGTTTATCTGTCAGCTCACAGAGCATGGCGGCCAAAGCCGAATTTAACTGGAAAATGGTAACAACCTGGCCAAAAAATTTCCCAGTGTTGGGGACCAATGCTAACCGACTCGCTAAGACAATTGAGCAAATGAGTGGCGGACGTATTCGCATTAAAGTGTATGGGGCGAATGAATTGGTGCCAGCATTTGAAGCGTTTGATGCAACGTCTCGTGGTACGGCTGAAATGGGCCATGGAGCGCCCTATTACTGGAAAGGTAAAAATGAGGCAACACAGTTTTTCTCAGCGCTTCCATTTGGAATGACTGCTCAGGAGGTTAATGGTTGGCTATATCATGGGGGTGGTATGGCCTTGTGGGAGGAGCTCTATGATAGTTTTAACCTAATTCCAATGGCTTCTGGCAATACAGGGGTGCAAATGGCGGGCTGGTTTCGTAAAGATATTCACTCGCTTGATGACCTTAAAGGACTGAAAATGCGTATCCCTGGTTTGGGTGGTGAAGTGTTGAAGCGTGCAGGCGGAACACCGGTTAGTCTGCCAGGTGGAGAGGTTTTTACTTCACTTCAATCGGGTGCTATTGACGCAACAGAGTGGATTGGCCCATACAATGATATGGCCTTCGGGTTATATAAAGCGGCTAAAAACTATTATTACCCTGGGTGGCATGAGCCGGGCGCAACATTAGAAACATTTGTTAATAAAGATGCATTTGCCGGTCTCCCCGTAGACCTTCAGCTGATTGTGAAGGAGGCGTGTAAAGCAGCGAATATGGATATGCTGTCAGAGTTTATGGCTAAAAATAATCAAGCACTAGAAAGCCTGGTTACTAAACATGGCGTACAGGTAAAGCCGTTACCCGACGATGTTTTAAAAACAATGCACCGCCTATCTAATGAAGTGGTTCAGGAATTAATAGATCGAGACCCTTTTTCACAGAAAGTGTATGCGTCTTATAATAGTTTTCAGCAACAAGCTATGCGCTGGTCTGATTTGTCTGAATATGCCTACATGCGAGCACGTAAGATTTAATGAGCACTAAGGCTTGGTTACTTAAACAACCAAGCCTTAAATAAACGGGTGACGTTGGGCATAATGACATAGGTCATTAGCAGTACTTGCACAAAAACCATTAGGGCAATGCGGAGAGCAGGTTCTAGTGTGGCTAACCAAGCCCCCGCGACTAAATGTGTGGCATAAATAATAAAAAATACAACAACCAGCAAGACGAGCGCCATTTTATGTTGGTTGGGACGAGCATGAGCAGGAACTTCCGGCAACGTAAACCAAAACTCTAGGCCAGAGACCTTCTTGATATCGGCGGGCCCCTCAACAAGGTCCTTTTCTTCAAGCTCATCTAGAAAACGTTGGCGAACGTCCGACTCTTCCCATTCTTTTTGATGGGCGTAACTACTAAATCCAACAATTAGCACGTACTCACCGCCTGTTTTGGCAGAGGGCTTTAGGATATGCACGCCTTGATGACCAGGGAACTTAGTGGCCACCTCAGAAATGCTATGTAGCCAGTCTTCATAAAGTTTTTCTTTGCCTGCCTTAGCTCGGCGCGCAATAGAAACAGTCACTGGGTTATCAGAATGGTCCATTAATGTGTCATTAGTCATAAGTGGTTTAACGGGTTCGTTGCCAGATGGTTAGCTGGCTAAAGCTATGCTGGAATTTTCGGGCAGTATCCCGAATAACAAAGGGAACGTCAACCGGCTCGCCGAGTAATTCAAAATGATCGCTTAATTGCTCCTTTAAACCATCTAAGGACGAGTACGGCTCACCATCTTTACGGATGCCGCCCAACCAGTTTTCTTTAGGTGTAAACTCTTCCAGCCATGTATAGGGTGAGGCTATAGCCAGTAAGCCACCCACATTAATTCGCTGACGAATATCATTAAGAAAAACAGCGGGTGTGCGTAACCTATCAATCAGGTTAATGGCTAAGACTAGGTCATATTGGTCAAATTGAGGTTTTAGGTTGGACGCATCACCTTGAATAAACTCAATTTCACCCAGTTGGCTACTAAGGCCGAGCTGTTTAAGTTGCTGCTCGTGGTAAGAGACAATTTCACCCTCTTCTATGAGCTCATAATGAATGCTGCCTTTTTGCTGCATTTGGTGAGCCATGCGAATAAACCGAGCAGAAAAATCAATCCCAGTGACGCTATCAAAGTGTTGCGCTAGTTCAAAAGAGGCGCGGCCAACTGCACAGCCCAAGTCGAGTGCGCGCAACCGTGGTTTATCTTGAAGTTTTTCCATGCACAAGCGTACACAGTGTGCGGATAAGTCTTCAACATCAAAGTAGCGGGGGCCATAGTGGAAATGGCAATATTGGGAAACAGCGGTGTCGGTTTCGTACATAGCAGTCGGTTTCTCTATGGGTTGATTAGATTCAACATACCGGAAGCCAGCATGTTGATAAAAGTGTCGCCTAAACGCATAGCGTGCGTGTTTAGTTGCTTCATTGCCTGTTGAAATCCAACTGCCACCTTTGAAAAGGTTGTGCTGAGTATCAAAGGTGGGTGCAGAAAAGTCATCATATAAAGGGTGAACTTCAAAACCACTTAAGCCGCTAATGGGTGTTTCTGTCCACTGCCAAGCATTGCCAATTAAATCGTAAAACTCACCGAATTTAAAGTGATCAACAGGGCAAGCAGACGCCCAATGTTCAAGGTTTATATTGCCAGGCGCTATGTCCCACTCAGTTTGGTTAGGGACGGAGTGCGTCGTATGTAAGTGCTGCCACTGATCTTCAGTCGGTAAGCGAATGGGTTTTGCTGTTTTCTCGCTAAGCCAATTGCAAAACGCTTTGGCTTCAA
>JAHRWG010000088.1 GCA_019090295.1 Cycloclasticus sp.
ACTGATGCAGATGGCCACGCATTGGCTATTAGCGCACCAGTCAGTTCAGTTTGGATAAACCCTCAGCAACTTGATTTAGAGGGAAAAGAAGCAGAGTTTGCGAAGCTGCTCGACATGAGTGTTAACCGCCTTGACAAAAAGCTAAAAAAAGTAGGGTCGCGGCGATTTGTTTATTTACGTCGACACATGGATCCGCAGCGTGCGGATAAAATTGACGACATGCAGCTAGCAGGTGTCTATTTGCAAAAAGAATACCGTCGTTATTACCCAGATGGAGAGGTGGCGGCGCATTTGGTTGGTTTTACCAATGTTGATGATGAAGGTCAGGAAGGGCTAGAGCTAGCCTTTAATGACAGCCTGAAGGGTACTGCTGGGGTTGAACGGGTGTTACGTGATGGTAAAAGGCGAATGGTGAAACACGTCGATAACATTCGTGCGCCATTACCAGGCAAGGATATTCGGCTCTCAATAGATCGGCGACTCCAATATTTAGCCTACCGTGAATTAAAGGCCGCTGTTGCGCAGCAGAAAGCTAAATCTGGCTCATTGGTCTTGCTAAACCCTAAAACGGGTGAGGTGCTTGCAGTGGCTAATCAGCCGGCATTTAACCCTAATGATCGCTCAAAACTAAAGGCCAGTAGCATTAGAAATCGTGCCTTTACCGATGTCTTTGAGCCAGGCTCAACGATGAAGCCATTCACAGTGGCGGCCGGCATGGAATCGGGTTTATTCAACGATAAAACGATGATAGATACCAACCCTGGTTATATGAAGGTTGGACGAAGCCAGGTACGTGATCACCGGAATTATGGCGAGATAGATTTGGCAACCTTATTGCTTAAATCGAGTAATGTGGGCTCGAGTAAAATAGCCTTGAGTGTCGAGCCAGAGGGCTTTTGGAATATGTTGGACAAACTAGGGTTTGGCCATAAAACCGAGAATGGTTTTCCAGGCGAAGCGAATGGAAAATTAGTGGGTTATGAACGCTGGCGACCTATTGAGCGCGCAACACTGGCATTCGGCTACGGGATGTCGACCTCAGTATTACAGCTAGCGCATGCTTATAGCGCCATTGCTAATGATGGGTTATTACAACCGATTAGTTTAATCAGCCAGCAAGCCTATGCAGCCCCAGAGCGTGTTATGAGCGCTGAAGTGGCACAAAAAATAAGAATAATGTTGAAAGGTGTGGTGAGTAAAGCTGGCACCGCGCCAAGAGCACAGGTGCAGGGTTATACCGTGGCAGGAAAAACAGGTACGGTGAAAAAGTTTACTAAAGGTGGGTATTCGGAAGATAAGTACTTAGGCGTGTTTGCTGGCATGGTACCAGCCACTAGACCTGAATTGGTGATGGTGGTGTTGATTGATGAGCCGCAAGCCGGTGATTACTATGGCGGCTTAGTTGCCGCACCAGTGTTTTCAAGAATTATGACGGCTGCGATGCGTTTAAAAAATATAGCGCCTGATAATATGCCACAGTCAACAATAGTTGCTTCACTTGACCGAGGTATTCAATGATGCCGGCACAGCAAGAAAAAGGCACCGTGTCGCTGGCATATTTGCTTGATGGTTGGGTGACGATAGAGCAGGATTTCTGGGTTGGAACACCGTCAGTTGATGCTCGAAATATTGAGCAGGATGGCGTATTTTTAGCAGTAGTGGGTGCGCAATTACACGGCTTGGAGCACGCAATGCAAGCGGTTGAACGTAACGCCTCAGTGATTATTTATGATCCAGCTGGGGGCGGGGATTTATTAGCCGCACGACTAAAAAAACAAATAGATATTCCACTGCTTGCGCTGACTCGGTTAAGTGAAAAGTTGAGTGAGTTTGCAGCACGTTTTTATGCGTACCCATCGAGAGAGCTGTCGGTTATAGGGATTACCGGAACGAACGGTAAAACATCCGTTAGTCACTTTATTGCCCAGGCGTTGAATGTTAGTCATCGTTGTGGCGTGATTGGTACCCTTGGATGGGGTGAATTAAACGATCTTCAAAAAACAATCAACACCACGCCCGATGCTATAAGCGTGCAAGCTCAATTAGCAACAGTTTTATCGCAAGGTTGTTCAGCATTAGCGATGGAAGTGTCGTCGCACGGCTTAGATCAGCAGAGGGTTAAAGCTGTTGAGTTTAGTGCAGGAGTGTTTACTAACTTAAGCCATGATCACCTCGACTACCATCAGACAATGGAAGCTTACGGTGAGGCTAAACTAGCCTTGTTTAAAATGCCTAGTTTGAAGTTTGTGGTACTGAATGAAGACGATTCTTTTAGTAAGAAGATTACTGGTGTGTTATCACCCCGAGTTGAGCAATATGGGTTCACACGGCAAATTGGCCAAGTAAAGGCACAAACAGTAGTGATATTAAATCAGCACTTAAGCGAGCAGGGCGTATCATTTGATGTGAAGTACCAAGGGCAGCAAGCGCATATTAGTTCAGCCTTATTTGGCGTATTTAACATTGATAACTTAGCCGCTACACTGACCACCTTATTGGCGATGGGAGATTCGTTGGATGAGGCCATAATAAAGCTTAAGCAGGTTTCAAGTGTTGCAGGCCGTATGCAGTTATTGACTGAGCATATAGGGCAGTCTAGCGTTATTATTGATTATGCGCACACTCCAGAGGCGTTAAAATTGGCCTTGGGCAGTTTGCGCGAACATTGCAAGGGCCAGCTAAAACTAGTGTTTGGTTGTGGCGGCAATAGAGATCAAGCAAAACGACCTTTGATGGGTGATATTGCTAGCAAACTGGCAGACCAAGTCATCGTAACTAATGACAACCCAAGATTTGAGAAGGGCGAACTGATTGCTGAACAAATTAAAGCAGGCGCGAAAGGGCCAGCGAGTTTAAGCATAGAGCTTGACCGAGCAAAGGCCATTCAGCAGCTTGTTGCTAGCTCGACAAGTGATGATATTATTTTAGTGGCTGGAAAAGGCCATGAGGACTACCAGCAAATAGGTGACCAGACAATTCCTTTTAGTGATGCGCAGCAAATTTTAAATGCCTTAGACCGTCAGTTTGAAAAAGCAACGAAGCTGGGGGTGAAGTTATGATGAACTTGCAGCAATTAGCGACCCTCGTTGATGGTGAGTTAGTAGGCAATAATTGCTCCTTTAACGCAATCAGTACAGATACGCGTCATATTAAGCCAGGTGATTTATTCGTGGCATTACAAGGTGATCATTACGATGCCAATAATTTTGCCTCGAATGCGGCAGATAAGGGTGCCGTTGCCGCATTATTAAGTGCCGATGTGGCGCTTAATATACCGTATATAAAGGTGACGGATACGCTTCAAGCGTTATCAATTTTGGCGACAGAAAAGCGTGATGCATTGGCTATCCCTTTAGTTGCCATTACCGGCAGCAATGGCAAAACGACCGTTAAAGAAATGTTGGCGAGTATTTTAGCTCAGTCCAGCAATGTTTTAGCCACTAGCGGTAACTTGAATAACCACATTGGGGTGCCACTGACCTTATTAAGGTTAACGCCAGAACATGACGTCGCGGTGGTTGAAATGGGGGCTAGCAAACAAGGTGATATTGCTCATTTATGTCGCATTGCCAAACCAACAATCGCTGTTCTCAATAATATTGCGCCAGCACATTTAGAGGGCTTCGGTGATCTTGATGGGGTGGCTAAAGCAAAAGCAGAAATCATTTCAGGCTTAAGTGCTGAAGGCACTGCCGTGCTTAATAAAAGTGAACCATGGTTTGATCAGTGGGTCGGTTTATTGGCAGGTAGAAAGCAACTAAGTTTTGGTGTCAGTAATGATGCAGATGTGTGGGCCAACCCTGAGCTCATCACGACAGGCTTACATAAAGCGGCGTTTAAAACATGTTTTGTATTGAACTATCAGCAGCAAAGTATCGATATACAGTTGAATTTAATAGGCCGCCATAATGTGATGAATGCTCTAGCAGCCTCAGCAGCAGCGATCGCCCTAGGTTGTAGTTTAACGCAAATTCAGCGTGGCTTAGCCAGCTTGCAGGATGTTAATGGTCGGTTGCAAGTACTACCAGGTTTGTCCGGTAGTTTGGTGGTAAATGATTGTTACAACGCTAACCCCAGCTCGTTTGAAGCCGCAATGGATTGCCTTAATGAAATTGACCAGCCACTGTGGGTCGTGTTGGGTGATTTTGCAGAGCTAGGTCCAGCGAGTGAAGCGATTCATCAGCGTATTGGTCAACAGCTTGCGGCTAGTAACGCGCAACGCTTCTTTGCTGTTGGTGAAAAAATGCAAGGTGCAGTTAATGCCTTCAATAAACACGTTTCGACCTCTACGCGATCTGTGAAGCACTTTTCAAATAAACAAAAAATGGTGGAAGTTTTGCAGCAAGAGCTAGAACCTGGAGTGCTTGTTTTGGTAAAGGGGTCTCGCTCACAAGGGCTAGAAAGCATCGTAAATAAAATAATAAGTAAGGGAGAGGGTGTATGTTGCTAATTCTAGCCGAGTGGTTGTCTGAGTATCACAGTGGTTTCAGGGTGTTTCAATACCTAACGATGCGCTCAATCCTAGCAATACTAACAGCGCTATTTATTGCTTTTCTGGTTGGGCCTGCAATGATACGAAAGTTGACGTTTCATAAAATTGGTCAGGCGGTACGTGATGATGGGCCAGAAACTCATTTTAAAAAAGCCGGTACACCCACCATGGGCGGCACACTAATTTTAGTGGCCGTTGGTTTAAGTACGCTGCTATGGGCTGATTTAAATAATCGTTACATTTGGGTCGTTTTGTTAGTGACCATGTTAATCGGGGTGATTGGCTTTATTGATGATTATAAAAAAGTGGCTCTGCAAGACCCTAAAGGTTTGTCAGCCGGTAAGAAATACCTAGGGCAATCCGTGGTTGCATTGGGTGCCGCATTGTTTTTGTTTTACACCGCAACCACACCACAGGAAACGACTTTATTTATACCATTCTTCAAAGGTGTAAGTATTCAAATGGGCTGGTTGTTTGTGCCGCTAACGTATTTTGTGATAGTGGGTACCAGTAATGCGGTAAACCTGACCGATGGTTTGGATGGTCTAGCCATTATGCCAACGGTATTGGTGGCGGGTGCTCTAGGTATTTTTGCCTACTTATCAGGTAATGTTCAGTTTGCCGACTACTTGGCAATCCCAAATTTACGTGGCACGGGTGAGTTGGTCATTTTTTGTGGTGCCATTGTGGGCGCAGGCCTCGGTTTTTTATGGTTTAACACCTACCCTGCGATGGTGTTTATGGGCGATGTAGGGGCATTAGCACTGGGGGCCGCCTTAGGGATTTTAGCGGTACTTGTGAGACAGGAACTAGTGTTGTTGATAATGGGTGGTGTGTTTGTCATGGAGACAGTATCAGTCATTATGCAAGTGGCTTCATACAAGTTAACCGGTAAACGAATCTTTAGAATGGCACCTATTCATCACCACTTTGAATTAAAAGGCTGGCCAGAGCCAAGGATCATTATACGTTTTTGGATTATCAGCGTTATTTTGGTGCTCATTGGTTTATCAACCCTGAAATTAAGATAATGGCAACCCTAATCAACAATCAGCAACATGCGCAGCACGAAGGTCTGGCCCGTTTAGGCTTAGATCAGCAAGGTGTGCGCGTGCTAGTTGTTGGATTAGGTATGACTGGTTTATCGGTGGTTAAGTTCCTACAACAAAATAATATTTCGGTTGCGGTGGTTGATAGCCGAGAAAACCCACCTGGTTTGGTGGAAGTTGAGGAATCATACCAAGACGTGGCGGTATTCACTTCAAGCTTTGAACACGCGGTATTTGAAGCAGCAACGCATATTA
>JAHRWG010000089.1 GCA_019090295.1 Cycloclasticus sp.
AATTGATCCGTTAATATAATCAACACATCAGCACTTATTAAATTAGCAATGATAGCTGCTAGCGTATCATTATCGCCCACTCTAAGCTCATCATTTGCCACCACATCATTTTCGTTAATGATCGGCACAACACCTAGCCCTAACAACGTTTTAATCGTTGCTTGTGCATTTAGATAGCGCTTCCTATTCGTTAAATCATCGTGCGTTAACAGCACCTGAGCTGTTATTGATCCCAGCGTCTGGAAACTTTCTTCATAGGCTTGAATTAGACCCATCTGACCCACTGATGCTGCCGCCTGTTGTTTGTGCAAAGCATGAGGGCGTTCACACCAACCTAACCTAGCCATTCCTTCGGCAACTGAGCCAGAAGACACAACAACCACCTCTATTCCCCGTTCCTTTAACTCAGCAATCTGGTTAGCCCAGTGGTTTATTGCCTTCCGGTTTAAAGCTCGCCCATTATCTGTTAATACCGCACTACCAATTTTAACAACGCAGCGTTTTATATTTTTAAGGTCTAATCGTGATTTCATACCAGTTTGCTAATTTGTATCGCCCGAGTCTTCTTGAGAGGTTAATTCCTTCTCCTTCTGAAGGTCTAGATAATCCATGATCGCATGCACTAAGTCCTGTGTTCCAATTTTCTTAATGGCTGAGACATTAAACACTCGGCCGCTCCAGCCAAGCTCATCCACAATCATTTTGGAATAATTGTCGACTTCATCTTCTGGTAACAAGTCAATTTTATTAAGCACTAACCAACGGGGCTTCTTAGCTAAGTCACCACCCCACTTCTCAATTTCTACTATTGCTGCTCTTGCTGCTGCGACAGGGTCGAGGTTTGACTCATAAGGCTCAACATCCACTACATGTAACAATAAATTATTGCGGGCCAAGTGCCGTAAAAATAAATTGCCTAAGCCAGCGCCTTCAGCAGCTCCTTCGATAATCCCGGGGATATCTGCAATCACGAAACTGCGTGTCTCATCTACCCGCACCACACCTAAGCTTGGGTGTAACGTCGTAAACGGGTAGTTCGCAACTTTTGGCTGAGCAGATGAAATGGCCCGAATAAGGCTAGACTTCCCCGCATTAGGTAGACCGAGCGTTCCAACATCAGCAAGAACCTTCAATTCCAGTCGAAGGACTCGCTGCTCGCCTGGCGAACCTGGGGAAAACTGCCTGGGTGCTCGGTTAGTGCTGCTTTTGTAGCGCGCATTACCTAAGCCATGAAAGCCACCAGCGGCAACCAATATTTTTTGCCCTTCTTTCATAACGTCACCAATTAGCTCATCGGTGTCATCATCGTAAACAATCGTTCCCAGTGGAACCGGTACAACTAAGTCGTCACCGCCCTTTCCAGTACAATCTTTACTCATGCCTTTTTTGCCATGTTCCGCCCTTAAAAGGCGATTAAATCGCATATCAATCAGGGTATTTAATGCACCTGTCCCTTGTAAATAAACACTGCCACCATCACCACCATCGCCACCATCTGGTCCACCCAAGGGAATGTATTTCTCACGTCTAAAACTGACATGGCCTTTTCCACCATTACCCGCTTCTGCTCGAACACTCGCTTCATCTACGAATTTCATGTTTTATTCCCTGTTACCGTGTTTGATTATCTACTGCCTATTACAAAAAAGGGCGCATATTTTTTCTACAAAAAAACCCCGCCATAGGCAGGGTTTTTTGCTAATACGCACCTGCTGAAAACTACCGCAGCGCTCTGTTCAAAAGACTAAACAGTGTCGATACGAATATACTTTCTACCTTTAGGGCCTTTTGTTTCAAAAACCACTTTGCCAGCTTCAGTTGCAAATAAGGTATGGTCTTTACCGCAGCCTACATTTTCACCAGCATGGAAACGTGTTCCTCGCTGACGAACTAAAATATTACCTGCCAATACTGATTGACCACCATAACGCTTTACGCCAAGTCGTTTTGACTCTGAATCGCGTCCGTTCTTAGTACTACCACCTGCTTTCTTATGTGCCATGACTCTTTCCTTTGTTATTAACCTGCAGAAATACCTGTAATGAGGATTTCAGTATAATACTGACGGTGCCCCATTTTTTTCATATGGTGTTTTCTACGTTTAAATTTAATAATATTAACTTTCTTGTGACGGCCTTGAGATCTAATGGTTGCCGTTACAGACGCACCTTCAATAAGTGGCGTGCCGACTTTAAGACCAGCATCACCGTTTACTAATAATACTGAATCAAAGGTAAACTCACTACCTTCCTCAACGTCTAATTTTTCGATCTTAAGAAAATCACCCTCGGCGACCTTATATTGCTTACCGCCTGTTTGAATTACTGCGTACATTATCTGAAACTCCGAATCTTGATGGGTGGCTTAAAAAGAGGCGAATTCTAGCCTTTAGAACGCAATTGGTCAATCCTAAATAAACAAGGATAATTAATTTCTTGCCGCTTTTACATACCGATACTTGGTATTATACGCTATCAATCTATTTTCTTTTAAGGTTTTATTGCAAATGAACCCGATTAAAACACCCGTTAAAATAAATATCCAAGCCATTCAGCACTTAATGGAACCTGAAATGGCGCTTGTTGATAAAGAGATTCTGCAGCAACTCTCATCTGATGTCGCCCTAATTAATCAAATTGGTTTGCATATTGTTAGCAGTGGCGGCAAGAGATTACGGCCTATGCTGGTCGTCATGTCTGCCTGCGCTCTCGGCTATCAAGGGAACGCGCACACAAAGCTTGCCGCTGTTATTGAGTTTATTCACACAGCCACTCTATTACATGATGATGTCGTCGACGAATCTGACCTACGCCGCGGCAAAGAGACAGCCAACTCCATTTGGGGCAATGCTGCCAGTGTTTTGGTTGGTGACTTTCTCTACTCTCGCTCTTTTGAAATGATGGTTAGCACTAACGATGTACGCGTTATGGACACTTTATCGCATAGCACTAATGCTGTTGCTGAAGGCGAGGTTTTGCAGTTACTTAATATCAACAACCCCGATACTAATGAAACTCAATACTTTGAGGTTATCCGTAGAAAAACAGCAAAATTATTCGAAGCCGCGACTCAGTTAGGTGCCATCTTAACCCAACAAAATAAAACAACCGAGGCAGCACTGGCTGCTTATGGCTTGCACTTAGGCAATGCTTTTCAAATTATGGATGATTTACTCGACTACACATCTAGCGCTGAAGAACTTGGAAAAAACCCAGGTGATGACCTTGCAGAAGGCAAGCCAACCTTGCCGCTAATTCATGCCATGGCGAACGGAACCCAACAACAAGCTGATTTTATCCGGCAAGCAATCAAACAAGGTGATCGGACCGCTTATCATGAGGTCCTTAGTATTATTAAATCAACTGGCTCTCTGGAATACACTCTCGCCTCGGCTGATAAAGAGGCCCAAAAAGCAATAAACGCATTATCTGACATCCCTGACAGTGACTATAAGTCTGCTATGCAGCAACTGGCTTTGTTTGCTATCCAGCGTAGTTATTAGTTATTGTTCACTGACTAAGTCCGCATATCTCATTTAAAAGTTGCTATAATTATTTTTTTCAAAGAACAACTAGCATAGGGATTTTTATGAGTTCAGAGCAGCATAATCAGTTTTTAACTGAGTGGGAAGGTCGTCAAGAAATTGCAGAGTCCATGATCCCTATCATTGGGAAAATGTATCGTAGCAGTGGCGTTATCCTTAAAATTTATGGGCGAACACTCATTAACGCCTCGCCTGTCACTCTGTTAAAACTCCATCGCTATGTGAGACAGTTTGAAGCAACCGAGCTACCTATCCAAGATACCCTCACTGTCTTGCAAGCCCTTCAAAAAATGAAGCTTGGCCCCATCCGCATTGATATTGGCATTCTTGCCGTACAATTCAACCAAGATAAATCAGACTTATCACTTGAGGACTTTCTTGCTGATAAGCTGGGCGCTGGCATTCGACAAATTCAAGAGCAAGTTGACTCTGCACCTAAGGATGTTGTCCTATATGGGTTTGGCCGAATAGGCCGTTTACTTGCACGCTTACTTATTGAGCGCACTGGCTCAGGAAATAAAATGCGCCTACGCGCTATTGTTGTCCGAAAAGGCAGCGATAATGATTTAGAAAAGCGTGCCAGCTTACTCAGAAGAGACTCTGTTCACGGCTCATTCAAGGGCACCATTAAGGTTAACTCTGACAACAACACCATCATGGCCAACGGTAACTTAATTCAAGTTATTTATGCTAGTCACCCTAAAGAAATTGACTACACACAGTACGGCATCCACGATGCGTTAGTCGTAGACAATACTGGCATTCGTCGCGACAAAGCTCAGCTTAGCGAACACTTCCTAGCTAAGGGCGCAACAAAAGCCTTATTAACCGCTCCTGGAAAAGATGTAAAAAATATTGTCTTTGGGGTGAATACCAACGACATCACACCAGAAGATACTGTTGTTTCAGCCGCCAGTTGTACAACAAATGCCATCACCCCAACCCTCAAGGCTATTAACGATAAGTTTGGCATTATTAAGGGGCATGTTGAAACGGTTCACTCTTATACGAATGATCAAAACCTAATTGATAACTATCATAAAGGTGAACGTCGTGGTCGTGCTGCGGCACTTAATATGGTTTTAACTGAAACAGGTGCTGCTAAAGCCGTATCAAAAGCCTTACCTGAATTAGAAGGCAAGTTAACTGGCAACGCGATTCGTGTTCCAACCCCAAATGTTTCAATGGCTATCCTTAACTTAAGCCTTAAGAAAAACACCGACAAACAGGCGTTAAATAGTTACCTACGAGAGGTCGCTTTACACTCATCAATGCGCGAGCAGATTGACTACACCACCTCGACAGAGATTGTATCAACAGATTTAGTTGGTGCACGCAAAGCATGTACTATAGATTCCACCGCAACAATTGCCTCGGGCGACTCTTGTGTACTGTATCTTTGGTATGACAATGAGTTTGGTTACAGCTGCCAGGTTATTCGAGTGATGCAGAAGATGGCAGGGCTAGACTTCCCCTCCTTGCCAATAAAAGAATAAGCGTTTATTCGCTACCTACAAAAAAGCCCGCATCTTGCGGGCTTTTTTGGTCTTAACCAGAGATTATGGCTTTAATGAGGGCAGTTAGCCACCAAATGATCCACCACAGATGGGTCGGCTAGGGTTGATGTATCCCCTAACTCATCTACCTTATTCTCGGCTATTTTTCGTAAAATTCGTCGCATAATTTTACCCGATCGCGTTTTAGGCAAGCCAGGTGCCCATTGAATAATATCAGGTGATGCAATAGGCCCGATTTCTTTACGGACGTGTTGCACTAGCGCACGTCTTAGTTCTTCCGTTTCTTCAACGCCGTCCATCAACGTCACATAAGCATAAATACCTTGGCCTTTAATATCATGCGGGTACCCAACAACTGCCGCCTCTGCAACAGCTTCATGTAAAACCAGTGCACTTTCAACCTCAGCCGTCCCCATCCTATGTCCCGAGACGTTAATGACATCATCAACACGGCCTGTAATCCAATAGTGTCCATCTTCGTCTCTTCTTGCACCATCACCCGGAAAGTATTGTCCAGGGTAGGTAGAAAAGTAGGTATCAATAAACCGTTGGTGGTTATCGTAAAGTGTTCGAGCTATGCCTGGCCATGGCCGCTTAATGACAAGAATACCCTCAGCAGGGTTTCCTTTCACTTCCTGTCCATCAGCATCCACTAATCCCAGCTCGATTCCAAAAAATGGCTGCATGGCAGAACCCGGCTTGAGGTCAGTTGCCCCAGGTAAAGGTGTGATAACAATACCACCCGTTTCAGTTTGCCACCACGTATCCACTATTGGGCATTGCCCTCTACCAACAATGTTGTAGTACCATTCCCAAGCTTCTGGGTTGATAGGCTCACCAACACTGCCTAATATACGCAAAGACTGTCGACTGGTTTTCGTCACCATGCCGTCACCTTTTGCCATCAGCGCTCGAATAGCTGTTGGTGCTGTATAAAAAATATTAACCTTATGCTTATCAATGACTTGCCAAAATCTTGAAGCATCAGGGTACGTAGGAACACCTTCAAACATGAGTGTTTTGGCACCATTACATAGGGGGCCGTACACAATGTATGAGTGGCCTGTCACCCACCCAACATCTGCAGTACACCAATAAACATCGCCTTCATGGTAGTCAAAGACCTCTTTATGCGTCATGGCTGCTTGCAGCAAGTAACCACCTGTTGTATGCACAACCCCTTTAGGTTTACCTGTTGAGCCCGAGGTATAAAGGATAAACAAGGGGTCTTCCGCATCCATTTTCTCAGCTGGGCAGTCTGCTGACGCGACTTCAATCATGTCGTGATACCAACAATCTCGTTGATCATCCCAACTAATATCCCCACCCGTGCGCTTAATGACAACCGTTGTATGTATGCTTGGGCATTGCTCCAAGGCAATATCGGCATTAGATTTAAGGGGAGTATTTTTTCCACCTCGCACGCTTTCATCTGCCGTAATTAACACAGAGCACGTTGAGTCTTGGATACGGTCTTTTAGAGCATCTGCCGAAAAGCCTCCAAATACAATTGAATGGATAGCACCAATTCGAGCGCAAGCCAGCATCGCAACAGCCGCTTCAAGCACCATCGGCATATAGATACAAACTCGGTCACCTTTTACTACGCCACGGCTTTTTAAAGCATTAGCAAACCGGCACACTTCATTATGCAATTCATTATAGGTGTAGGTTTTGTCAATCGATGGGTCATCACCTTCCCAAATAATGGCAGCTTGGTCTCCTCGTTTTTCTAAATGCCTATCTAAGCAGTTATAGCTAACATTTAGCTGGCCGCCTTTAAACCAAGCAATATTGCCTTTCGGAAAATCATACTCTAGCGTTGTATCCCAAGGCTTAAACCACGACACAAACTCGTTTGCCTTTTCGCTCCAAAAACCGTCTGTATCGTCGAGCGAACGCTGATAGTCCGCGTCGTACTTTTCCTTATTAATATGCGCATAAGCTGCAACAGCAGCGCTCACTGCATGAGTTTTTTGTTCTGACATCTGCCCTTCCTAAGTAAACTTGATTTTTTGTATTGTTATAAACTTTTTAACACCTAGTGCATAAATAAACCACCATTTATATCTAATTCCGAACCGGTCACATAGGCGGCTAAGTCACTAGCCAAGTATGATACACCATGTGCTATTTCCTCTGCTTGGCATAAACGCCCTACTGGAATACCGGCCTCAATTTTCTTCCTCACATCCTCTGCAATAGCCATCACCATTGGCGTTGACACATAACCTGGCGACAAGGTGTTAACAGTAACCCCTTTACGCGCTATTTCTCTTGCTAATGACTTTGTGAAGCCATGCATACCCGCTTTTGCGGCAGTGTAATTACACTGCCCAAATTGGCCCATTTGCCCATTCACCGATGAAATATTAATGATCCGCCCAAACCCTCTATCAACCATCCCTTCAAAAACTTGACGCGTCATATTAAAAACACTATTCAAATTGGTATCTATCACGGCATCCCAGCGTTCCGGCGTCATTTTTTTAAACGCGCCATCTTTAGTAATGCCTGCATTGTTGACTAATATATCAATCATTCCGACGTTATCTTCAACCCATTTGACGGCCTTTCCACACGCCTCAAAATCAGTGACTTGACAGTGAACAATTTCTATCTTTAATCCGGCTTCTTTTTGCCTGAGTTGCCACGCTTCCGCTTTCTCTTTATTTTGATAAGCCGCTACAACTTTATAACCATCGTTAAGCAATCTTACACAGATGGCTTCGCCAATACCGCCCGTTCCACCAGTTACCAATGCAATTTTTTCTTTCATCATCTTTCATCCTTGTTTAATTTCGTCAGAACAAATCAACTTGCCTAAAATACTGTCAAACATCAATTAACTTTGCAAGTACAAGCGTACCTAGTATTGATATGCATCAAGCTCGCTACGTAAAAACTTATCAGAACAATTTTTACGGCACCAGGCCAGCAACTTCTGGTTAAAGTTAGTGAATAGTCTCTTTGTTCTTGAAAATTTAAGCTAAACTTAATGAAAGTTTGTTTTCATTCACAACGCAGAGGCTTTAAAATGCTTTTATCACCTAATCATCGGAAATTCACTCGTATGACGGCTGAGTGCAAGATGGAGTTTTCATTACCTGGCTCAAAAAAAACGAGCACTGGACATAGCCTTAACCTGAGTGCCGCAGGTATTCTTTTTCGAACCCATGAACAACTAACAGCAGGCTCTTCATTAGAAATTACTGTTAGCCCTGAAAACCCATTAACCCCCCCTTTGAATGCACTGATTGAAATTATTCGAGTTGTCCCTGTTGAAAATGATGAATATGAGGTTGCAGCAACAATTGAGGGCATTAAGGGTACCTAATTACAACGCCAAATAACGAGATAAACTTTGTACAGCATTACTAAAAACCTTAGCTTCTGCTATGGACATAGACTCATGAATCACCCCGGAAAGTGCCGTCATTTACACGGGCACTCTGCGCGTATTGCTATTACGCTAGAAACGGAGCAACTTAATGAACAAGGCATGGTATGTGACTTTTCTGACATTAAAGACTTTGCTGGCCAATGGATTAATGACACCTTAGACCATAATATGCTCTTACATAAAGATGACCCCGTCCTCTCCATGCTTCAAGCTGCAGGGGAACGTGTGATGGTGGTCAATGAACACCCAACGGCTGAGTTCTTAGCTAAATTAGTCTTCGAGCATGTTAAAAGCGGAGGGTTCCCTGTGACAAAAGTATTAGTTTGGGAAACAGACAGTTCTAGTGCCAGTTACTCTGCCGCATAGTGCGTCAGCACGTTCGCCCGGTTAACAAGTCTTTTTGCTTGCAAATGCTTTGCGAGCAAAACTTCACTCGCTTCAACGCGCTACATCCTGTTAGCACACTGACGACTAAAGCACACCAGACTATTCGTACTCGTGTACTGGAAAGGGGGCCGTATACATACACCGTGTTGATTGACTCCCATTCATTCAACCCGAGCGCTTTAGATGCTCAGTTCAAATGCCGTATTTATATTGACACCCAATCTATTGAAGTTATCAGTATTGAAGGCTCCAATTCACCAGCCACGCCTGATTTCGCCTCACCCAAAGCTTGCCTTAACTACAAGTGGAACATTAATTATTTATTAGAAAAGTGGATTATGTTCCAGTTTCAACTGTCTAATATTAAGCCACCTCGCTCCCAAGTACTTTACGCCTAACATGGCTTAACTCATTTTTTTGCTTAACCTAAATACCACTGGTGCCAGCAATAATAGAGCGAGCAAATTAGGTATAGCCATTAAACCATTCAACACATCAGCCAAAAGCCACAAGAACTCCAAATCCATCATCGCGCCCACAGGAATAACCAGCACCCATAGGAAACGGTACCAAGGGATCACCTTGACACCAAAAATATATTCCGCACAGCGCTCACCATAGTAGCTCCAACCCAGCAAGGTCGTCAGTGCAAAAATAGCCAAACCAAAACTCACCACATAACTGCCATAGTTCGGTAACCCACGGCCAAATGCCAGCGCTGAAAGTGACGCACCCGTCTCGCCACTCACCCAGCTACCCGTTAAGATAATAACTAATGCTGTCATCGTGCAAATAACAAGGGTATCAATAAACGTCCCTAGCATTGCAATTTGCCCTTGCCTAACAGGGCTGTTCGTTTTCGCCGCTGCATGAGCAATTGGTGCGGTTCCAAGACCAGCTTCATTCGAGAAAACACCTCGTGCTACACCAAA
The DNA here is from genome assembly GCA_019090295.1 of Cycloclasticus sp. GTDB lineage: Bacteria > Pseudomonadota > Gammaproteobacteria > Methylococcales > Cycloclasticaceae > Cycloclasticus. Next base: position 9,784 of record JAHRWG010000089.1, read on the forward strand.
TCGAATAGCGGCCATCACCCCTGCACCAGCAAATCCTCCTGCAGCTGCCGTTCCTGAAAAAGCATCATGCACTATCAGCAAAAGAGCAGCAGGAACACCGTCCCAATACTGGGCAATAATAAAACAAGCGGCTGATAGATAGGCCAAGCCCATTAAAGGCACCAACTTAGCAGCGACAGAACCAATTCGTCGCACACCTCCAACTAATACCGCACACACCAACACCGCCATGACCAAGCCTGTCTGCCAAGCAGGCACACCTAACGTTGCTTCTAGTGCATCGGCCACAGAGTTTGCTTGAATAGTGTTACCTATCCCAAAGGCAGCCACCGAGCCGAATAGTGCGAACAAAAAAGCCAACCACTGCCACTTTTCCCCTAGACCATTTTTAATATAATACATTGGCCCGCCAACATAGGCACCTTTCTCATCTTGTTCACGGTAGTTAACCGCTAATACAGCCTCGGCATACTTTGTTGCCATCCCCACTAGTGCCGTTATCCACATCCAAAAAATAGCACCGGGGCCACCCAAAAATATGGCTGTTGCCACACCTGCTATATTACCCGTGCCAATGGTTGCAGCTAATGACGTCATTAAGGCATTAAAAGGGCTTATTTCCCCTTTCTCCAAATGGCTTACTTGCCGCCCTCGCCACAATAAAGAAAAAGCAAATGGTAGCCGCCTTAGAGGTAAAAAAGCCAAACCTAGCATTAAATATAAGCCGGTCCCCAGCAGCAAGGTTAAAACAACTGGCCCCCAGACAATCGCATCAGCCGCCTTCAACCAGTGTATAAAAATTTCCATTCGTTTTCTCAGTCATATATAGTGTGATTGTGTTTATTACAGCACACATTCACTTACTCCACAGACCCATTTAAAAGGACTCGATATGAACGATAATAATGCCCCTTACGTTGTTTCTTTGAAGAAAGACGACGAAATTTACATCTGCCAGTGTGGCAAAACAAGCAATGCTCCTCTTTGTGACGGCAGCCATAAAGGGTCTGAAGGTCGCCCTCTTGGGTACCAAGCCACTAAAGATGAAGAGCTTTATGTATGTGGTTGTGGAAAGTCAGCAAATATGCCTTGGTGCGATGGCAGCCATAAATAGCGCTCATTGTTTAATACCAAACTGTAAATACTGATGAATCAATTAGATAATTTTTTAAATTCTGATGCTATTAATGATGAAGCCATGTATGTTCCTGAAGCACATGGCTTCATCACTAGTCTAGTCATCCAGCCTGGTTCGCTAAGCATTGAGCAATGCCTAAGTGAAATTTTTGCCGACGACGTCGTTGATAGTGTTATTAAACAAGCTTTTTGTGAGCTAAAAGAGGGCATAGAGAAAGCGTTATTGAATGGTGAGTTCCCCGACCTTATGGCAAGCGACGATGACAGTGGTGAAGATACCCTTACATTGTGGGCTACCGGCTTTATGCAAGGCGTCTTCCTTCAAGAGGAATTATGGTTTGACGCCTTCTCCGAGGAAGTGGCTGAGTTAACATTACCCATTTTAAGCTGCTCAGAGTTACTCGACGACGACGAAATGAGTGATATTTCAGGCAATGAGGATTTATTGGACGCCATGGCCGAGCAAATACCAAACTGTGTTATCGACCTGTACCTTTTGTTTAACGCTCCGAACGACACTTAGCGTACACTTTTACAACGCTTCTTTACGCCACCAGTTATTGCTGAAAAGAGAATAGATTGAACGATTTAATTAAACAACCCATGGAAACCCTCTGGGTTAATGACTGTGAAATTACCTTATTAGGGACTGCTCACGTTTCGAAAAGTAGCGCTGAGGCTGTTGCTTATCTGCTAGAAAGCCAGCCATTTGATGCCGTTGCTATTGAGCTGTGCCCCAGCCGATATAACAGCCTTATCAACCCAGACAGCTTAGCTAAAATGGATTTATTTAGCGTGATCAAAAGTGGCAAGGCTGCTATGGTAACCGCTAGTTTAGCCTTAGGGGCCTTTCAACAAAAAATGGCCGATGAACTAGGCATTGAGCCTGGTGCTGAAATGAAAGTAGCGGCAACGATTGCTCAAGAAAAACACCTTCCTGTCTTACTGATTGACCGGGAAGTTGGCATAACTTTAAAGCGAGTTTATCGTAACGTTCCATGGTGGAAACGTTTAGAGCTTTTTTCTGGCTTACTCGGCAGTGTCATGTTTTCTGAAAAAATCAGTGAAGGTGAGATTGAAAAGCTAAAAGACGGCGATGTTCTTGATGCCACTTTTTCACAGTTTGCTGAGTCATCAA
>JAHRWG010000090.1 GCA_019090295.1 Cycloclasticus sp.
ACGCTCATCGAATTACTGATTAAGGGGGCTTTAGTTGCAGCTAAAGCTTGGGTCTCACTTTACTCATTGTGGGGAATATTATCCATACAAGTTGCTCAAGCAACGTTCCGGCCAAAAAACGGCCTCCACTGGACGCGCTAACTCGCGCCGCTTAGCAAGGCGTTAGCTTTCTAGAAACATGTTCGATATATTGCACATGTCTGCTCCATGCGCTATACTTGTACAATATATCGCACATGTAAGGAGTTATAACAATGCGTATCATCTCATTCACCGAAGCAAGAAATACTCTTAAATCTGTTCTAGATCAAGTAGTTAACGACGCTGACTGCGCTGTAATTACGCGCCGTGACAGCGATGACGCAGTAGTTATGTCTTTAGACTTTTACAATAGTCTTATGGAAACAGTGTATTTACTTAAAAGCCCTGCAAATGCAGAGCATCTAAACAAATCTATAGAGCAATATCGTCAAGGTAAAATTAAGGAAAGAAACTTACTAAATGAGTAAGAACTTAGCATGGACTGATGCGGGCTGGTCAGATTATATTTACTGGCAAAGCCAAGATAAAAAAACGTTAAAACGCATCAATAAACTAATTGAAAATATCCTTCGCACCCCTTTTGAAGGTATTGGGAAACCTGAGGCCTTAAAAGAAAATCTATCTGGCTTTTGGTCGCGTAGAATTGATGATACCAATCGATTAGTTTACGCAGTAAATGATACACATATAACTATCATTGCCTGCAAGTATCACTATAAAAAATCAAGCTAACAAAACAGTCAAGTTCGCCTGTAAAAAGCACCGGCTCGGATGCGAAAATATCGCGCGCTACAGACCTCAGCGTTAGACTTCACTCAATCAGGAGAGAACTTTGTAGTTATGATTCTAAAAACTATCAATGATGCGATGACAAGAACACTCAGTAATACTTCATTTGCGTCGTATTCGGCATACCATAGACTTATTAATTCACCAATCAGCACCACGAGTGCCACATCTAGAATAAAGGTCACCTTTACTCGGCCAATTAACAGGTAGGACTGGAAAACTCGAATGAGTTCAAATGAGGCAAGAATAATGACGGTATCTTTAATCATGCCCTCAGCTCCGTGAGTCCAATTATCTGGATAAGAATGATACAAACCGACTAACAAATTGATAAACCCAGAAGCCACCCAGAGATAAATAGCGATCATGAGTATTCCAATAAAAAAACCAATGATTGCAGAGTGCCGTTCATTGGATAATATGTATGTTTTGTAGGCGGGCTCAGTTGTAACCGTGTTGTCTTTCATAAATATTCCATGAGAATTATATTAAGTACTATTTTGGCATGAGTATGTTTCAATAAAATGACAAAGCCTAACAAGACAAACCAACATGGGGCGTTAGCCACCTTATGAGTTCGAACATATGAAAAAATACCTAGAACCCACCGACTATATTGACTGGGAAAACCCAGATATATTGATTCGTGCAAAAGCTTTAGCTGGGAATTCTTCAACGCATGAAGGTATTGCTCGAAAGTGTTTTGAGTTCGTTCGTGATGAAATTAAACACAGTTGGGATTACAAGTTAAATCCAGTAACGTATAAAGCGTCTGATGTGCTTAAACATGGCACTGGTTATTGCTATGCAAAAAGCCATTTATTAGCAGCACTTCTTCGGGCAAACAATATTCCTGCAGGTTTGTGCTACCAACGTTTAACTATTACTGACGTTCCTCCATTTTGCCTGCACGGTCTAAATGCTGTTTACCTAAAGCCTTATGGTTGGTATCGGATCGATGCTAGGGGTAACAAAAAAGGAGTGTCAGCTGAATTTTGCCCCCCAACTGAGACGTTAGCGTTTCCCATAGCAACGCAAGGGGAAGCTGATTTACCGGAAATATGGGCAGAGCCGCTACCAGTTGTGATTCAAGTACTGAAACAATATAAAACGGTTCAAGAGGTTGCTAATAATTTGCCAGATGTCGAGCTGGTCATGGCTAACAAGTCAATGCAGCTGACTGCTAACGCGTCGGCTGATTGAAGTATTGTCGTTATAAATAACCCCAGTATCAGTGATAGGAATAGGAAATGAAATGCTCTGTTTATATAGCAACAAGCGCAGATGGTTACATTGCTACTACCGAAGGAGCAGTTGACTGGCTCCATCGTTCTGGTCACTCAGAAGCTGATATGGGGGATAATCCAGACATGGGTTTTGGCGCTTTTTATGGGCACGGTTGACTGCATGATCTTGGGGCGCAAGTGCATGGAAATGATCTCCAGTATGAATTTGTCTCCTGAACAATGGCCTTACGGTGATATGCATGCTTATGTCTTAATGAGCCATCGTGTGCACCTATTGATAACGCCGTATAAAAGTGATGCCTACCTAAAGTTAACAAATACTAGGCCGTTATTAGGTTCAATACTTTAAGCACACCTATCAGCGTACGGGCATACTTTGGGAGGGTCGCTACAAGGCGACATTAATAGACAGTGAGCACTATGCACTAAGGTGTTACCGTTATATTGAACTAACCCTGTTGATTTTCATTGATTTTTTCCTGTCAGACAGTGGCATATTGTAAGAGAAACCTTGCTAATTTGAACAGGCTCCCTTTATAGTTAGTTAGGGTAGGCTAATAGCATTTATGCCAGCTATTCAGTGGGTTAGACATTGTTTGTTGGATAAAGTGGCTAGTGGTTATTTGGGGCTGTCATATCGACCATAATAATAAAATAAGAAGGGGTGAGTATGTCAAAAACTATAATTGAGCTGAGGTATTTGCTAGGAACACTGATGCTGTCATTTGGTGTGGTTGGGTTTTACATGGGGGGGCTTTGGAATTGGTTAGGCACAGTGGGGTTTGTCTTTGTTGTGCTGCTGGACATGGCTTTGCCACAAGACGATAAACCAAGAAACTCTGACGCAAACGGCTTTCAGAACGTCGTATTGTATATTCAACTGCCTTTTATTATTACTTTATGGTTAATGTTTGCTCAAATGTTAAGCACCGGCTTAAGCAGTGGTGTTGAAATTGCCGGTGCTATTTTATCCCTTTCTTTTTTAAGTGCACTGGGTGGCTTGCCGCCAGCACATGAATTAATGCACCGGCGTGATAAGTTTGCCCGTTTCTACTGTTCCCTATATCTCACTATTTTCTTGCTGCCGATGAATGATGCTGGGCATGTAAGAGGGCACCACCTTACGGTAGGGACATCGAAAGATAGTGATACGCCGAGGAGGGGGGAGCTTGTTTATACGTTCGCATTTCGTTCTATATGGGGGCAACTTATGGACTCTTTAGCAATGGAGAGGGATCGTTTACAACGTCATAATAGGCCGTTATGGGCACCCAAGGGCCGATTTTTTCAATCGGTGGTAAAGCTGATTGTTTGGCTGTCACTTTGGTTTTCTATCGCAGGAATTGGTTCATTACCAATATTTTTAGTAACAATAGCGATTCTATATTTAGTGCTGGGTGGTTTTAATTACACTCAACACTACGGATTGATAAGGTTGCCAGATGAGCCTATTGAACCCAGACACTCTTGGAACCAATTAAAGCCATTGAGCCGGGGTTTATCGTTTGAAATATCGAACCATTCGGAACACCATTTAGTGCCGACTCGGTTTTATACCGATCTTAAACCGTATCCTGATGCACCACAAATGCCGAGTATTGCTTTATGTTTTCTAGCAGCGTTTGTTCCATCAATATGGGAGCGTTACTTTGTACGGCCACGTTTAGAGCATTGGGATAAGCATTATGCAAGTGATGCAGAGCGAGCGTTAGCTCTTGAGGCTAATAAGTTAGCTGGTTGGGATTGAGTGAAGGGGCAGGTACAAGGTTTCAAGAACATTATACATCTTAGGGAGGAAAACATGAGTAACCCAATAATTGCAGATAACAAACCAGTTAAGGTGAGTCTTTCTAAAGGTCAGGAATATCATTTCTGCACTTGTGGTCGATCAAAAAGTCAGCCATTTTGTGACGGCTCACATGCAGGAACATCTTTTACTCCCAGAGCATTTATTTCTGAAAAAGATGACGAAGCATATTTATGTGCATGCAAGCATACTGGTAATGCACCTTTTTGTGATGGCACACATAAACAATTCAACGCCAACGAAGTGGGTAAAGAAGGCCCGGGCGTAACTTCAAAACCTTCTGAATCACCGAAAGCCAAATCAACAATTGA
>JAHRWG010000091.1 GCA_019090295.1 Cycloclasticus sp.
AGATCTAAACCCTAGAGTTCGTCGGCAGCGTCAGATGTGTATAAGAGACAGGTACAAACCTCAAGCAGGCTCTTTGCTGTTTGATGGGCAAGATATTAGGCAACTAAATACGATGGAGTTGAGGCGTTCAATTGCTTATGTTCCGCAAACAGTACAGATGTTTCATGGCACTATTGCACAAAATATGCGGCTTAATAATGGTTTGGCCAGTGATAAAGAGATAGAGGTAGCCGCAGAAAAAGCAGGTATTTTAGACGATATTTTAAAGCTTCCAGATGGTTTTGATACGCGGTTAGGTGATAAATCGATTAATAAGCACCCGCCGGGCTTTATACGGGCAATTGCTATTGCCCGTGCATTAGTAAGCGATGCAAAAATCATTTTGTTTGATGAGCCTGGTGCTTCATTAGATGACGATAGTGATAGGCAGTTGATGAAACAACTAGAAAAGTTAAAAGGTGATCGAACCGTCATTATGGTGAGCCATCGCCCCAGTCACATTCGTTTGGCTGATAAAGCTGTTTTATTAGATAAGGGCGCGGTTCAGTTTATAGGGGAGCCTAAGGAAGTGATATCAATGATGATGGGGCAAAAAAGTGAGTAAACAATTGGATAATACTGAAAAAAAGAAGCAAGAAGGTTTACCTCGCGCACGCGCACGTTTTTTGGCACAGGCTATTCAGCTTGAAGAAGCAGGTGTTTCTGGGACTATTAGGAAGGCTGTTTTTTTCAGCTTCTTTCTTTTACTGGTTAGCATTATATGGATGTCAGTTACCGAAGTTAATGAAATGAGTGTATCGAGAGGCGAGGTTGTTCCCGCGGGATATATTTATAATATTCAACACCTTGAAGGTGGGGTTGTGAGTGAGGTTGCTGTTCATAATGGAGACTCGGTTCAGAAGGGTGATTTGTTGGTTCAGTTTTCAGTACCTGCAACTCAATCAGGATACGGTCGTTTGGCCTCTAGACAGGCTAGTCTTAAGTTGTCTTTAATAAGACTGCACGCGATTGAAACGGGGCAGTATCCAGATTTTGAAATTTTAGGTAAAAAACACCCGAACCTCTCTAAAAAGCAAATGGAGAGTTACCATGCACAAGTGGCTAACTTTAAAAATGAACAAGCTGTGATTGACGCGCAAATCAGTCAAAAAAGCAGTGAGTTAGATCGCCAGAGAAACCAGATAGTAACACAGAAGAAAGAGCTGAATCTGCTGAAAAAACAAGTGAAAATGAGGCAACAACTGGTCGATAAGTTTATTGTTTCTGAATCAGAATTATTGGCTAAGAAAAGTGATCTCGCTTCAGCGGAGAGCCGATTAAAATCAACTCAAGATGGCGTGTTAACGGCTAAAATGGCACTCAAAGAGACACAAAAGAAAAAGCTAGAAATTAAGTCGGCACAGATAAAAGATTTAAAGCTTGAGGCTTCTGATGTGGCTGCTCAATTAGCTGAGTTAGACGATGACTTAATTAGTGAAGGCGATAAATTAAACAGGCTCAGTGTACGTGCACCTATTTCTGGCATCATCCAAGGACTATCAATCACAGGTATTAATGAGGTTGTTAAGTCTGGTGCAACGATTCTTCAAATTGTACCTGTGAATGATGATTTGATTGTTGAAGCACGGGTATTGCCTAATGAAATTGGATATATTCAGCCAGGCTTAAAAGCAGACGTTAAAATTGATAGCTATGATTCAAGTCGTTTCGGTTCAATTAGTGGAGTGGTTAAACAGCTATCGCCATCCACATATTTAGATGAAAAAGGGAATCCTTATTACAGGGTTAAGATAGTGTTGGATAAGTCTTATGTTGGAAGTAACCCTAGGCAAATGAAAGTGATTCCCGGAATGACTGTGACGGTTGATATTATTACCGGTTCAAAAACTATTATGGCGTACCTTATTAAACCGGTTTCAAGAGGCTTCAGCAGTGCCTTTAAAGAGCACTAATACATAAGGAGATACTTGCTTGACGTGTTCTAGTCGGGTATAGCTGGCATTTGGCTAAATTCGGGAGCTTTTATATCTTTTTTTAACCATTCCATTTTTGATTCACACCAGATATTGCTATCAGGTTTAAAGGTATTGGTATTATCTAATGTGCCAACTTTTACAATAACAATGCCGGGCCGTCGGTCTGGTTTTGTATACAGAGGCGAGCCGCATTGGTTGCAAAAATAACGGTGCAGGTTTTCACCACTGCCACCGATATCAATATAGTCAGTTAAGGTGCTGCCTGTTACCTTGAAACTTTCAGCTGGCACGCCGATATTAATAGAAAAAGCGGAGCCACTCGATTTTTGGCAATGAGTACAATGGCAGGTTGTGGAAAAGAGAGCGGACGAAAGAATTTCATACTGTATAGAGCCGCAGAGGCATTGGCCGGTTTGTTTTATCATTGTTTTTCCTAAAGTGGTTAATCAAAAACGATGCAACGGTTTTTATAAACCAGTATTTTATGTTGAAAATGATGACGAATAGCGCGAGAGAGGACTATTTTTTCGTTATCTTGGCCTTTACGCTTTAAGTCTTCTACGCTGTCATTGTGCCGAATATGGACAATGTCTTGCTCAATAATAGGGCCCGCATCTAATTCAACGGTAACGTAATGACTGGTGGCACCGATAATTTTAACACCCCGTTCGTGTGCAGAATGATACGGCTTTGCACCCGGGAAAGCGGGTAAAAAAGAGTGATGGATATTGATGACTTGATTAGGATAATTTTGAATAAAATTATTGCTAAGAATTTGCATATAACGGGCAAGAATCACACTGTCAATTTGATAACTGGCTAGTAACTCTAGCTGTTTCTCTTCTTGTTGTTGCTTATTGCTAGGCGTGATAGGCAGGTGTTGGAAGTCGATACCCGCATTTTCTACTAATGTTCTATAGCGTTCATGATTGCTAATGACCAGAGGGATTTCAACAGGCCATTCACCGGATTGATAGCGCGATAAGATATCGAATAAGCAGTGTCCATGTTGCGAAACAAAGAGAGCAATTTTTAATTTTATATCGGAATAGGCAATCGACCAATTCATCTCAAGTTGATCGGCTACCTGCTGTTTAAATTCTTTTTCAATGGATTCACGCTCGATATTAAAACCATTGAGTTGCCACTCAACACGCATAAAAAAGTGTTTGTCTTGGTGGTCAACATGTTGCTCAAGGTCAATAATGTTGCCATTATTCGAGGCTAGAAAGTGGGTTACTTTGGCAATAATGCCTGCTTGATCAGAACATTCTGCTAGTAAAATAGCAGTTGGTGATGAGTTGCTCATAGTGAATCAATATGATTAGGTTTAAAAGCTAATAACTTAAGCAAAGCATGTGTTTTAAGTACACGGGTTCGAAGCTCTTCAGGCTGGTATGCTTGTGCTGCGGTAAACCCCCAGACTGGGTTGGGCCATGCCGTGTCCTCTTGGTAACGAACGATATGGTGTAAATGAAGTTGCGGTACCATATTACCTAACGCTGCCGTGTTCATTTTATCAGCGTTAAAGCCGGTCGATAAAGCTTGGCTTAACTCAGCAGACTCCCTGTTAAGCTGAAGCTGCTCATCTTGGCTGAGCTGGAAAACTTCGCTGATATCTGAACGCTTGGGTACTAAAATATACCAAGGATAATTAGCATCTTTGCTCAGTAATAAGCAGCTTAAACTAAAATCGCCCAGATGATAGCAATCCTTAGCGAGCTGTGGATGCAGTTTAAATGAGTTCATTAAGATTCTCCCCGTAACCAGTGGCCGGATTTACCGCCTTTTTTTTCAACTAAACGTACGCCGTTAATTGTCATGCCGCGGTCCACGGCTTTGCACATATCATAAATGGTTAGCAAGGCGATTTGGGTAGCGGTTAGAGCTTCCATTTCTACGCCCGTTTTACCTGATGTGGTTACGGTTGTTTTGCAATTAATGCGGTTATGTTGAGTGTCGGGCTCTAATTTGATATCCACATGAGTAATGGGTAAAGGGTGGCATAAAGGTATAAGGTCGGCGGTTTTTTTACTGGCCATAATACCGGCTATGCGTGCAATGCCTAGTACGTCACCTTTTTTATTGTCACCATTAA
>JAHRWG010000092.1 GCA_019090295.1 Cycloclasticus sp.
CAAAGTCACTTTGATGAAATTGAAATGGGCTAATATTTATCGACAAATTAAAATCCGAGCCCAACTCTAGACTACTCCACTCCTTAAGCTGTAAAAAACTTTTGCGTAACACCCAATTACCAATCGGTACAATAAGTCCTGTTTGCTCTGCAACAGGTATAAACTCAGCAGGCGAGACACAATTTTCCTCATCCTTAAACCAGCGTAATAACGCCTCAGCCCCGACAATTCGACCAAATTCATCGACTTGTGGCTGATAAAATAATTCGAACTCCTCATGTAAAATGGCTTGCCGAAGTTCACTTTCCATTTTAAGCCTTGCATCGGCCACCGCTTGCATGTCCATTTGATAAAAATGGTAACCATCTCGTCCAGATTCCTTAGCACGATACATTGCTGTATCCGCCTGCTTCATAAGCTCATCCGCCGTATCTCCCATATCAGGAAATGTCGTCACCCCAATACTGGCGGTTAAATGGTACGTTTCACTCTGTACAGTAAAATGATGACTTAGTGTATGCCTTAACTTTAGCATTAAAGAGTGAATTTGATTCATCAAAGCTTCTTTGGAATCATCTAGGTGACCAGATAAAATAATAAACTCATCACCCCCTAATCTAGCCACGGTATCTTCCGAGCGGAAAACATCTTTCAAGCTATTCGCTACTTGAGTCAATAATTCATCGCCTGCCGCATGCCCACGCGAGTCATTCAGAATTTTAAAGTTATCTAGATCTATAAAAAACAAAGCGCCGTACTTATTCTCTCTTTTAGCAATATCTAGAATGTACCCCATGCGCTGCGTTAATAAACGCCTATTTGGCAGCCCTGTCAATTCGTCATAATAAGCCAGCTCTTGTGCGTATGCTTTGGCTTGCTGTGTTTCATCCAGTGTCTGCTTTGTTTGCTGTATTAGCTGATTGAAACTGCGTGCTAGGGTAGCAAATTCACTTCTATCGGCGTCATTAACGCTCACCTCGGTATCGTAGGCCTTATTATCACTGGTCCTTGACATAGCTTTCGTCAAACCTTTTAGCGGTGATGCAAAAACACTGTACAGCATTAGAGCTAACACGAGCAGTACCATCAGATTAATTACGATTGCAATAAATAGAAACCCGAGAATCTGCTTCTGTAGCTCCTCACTATAAGCATTCGATAATACGTACTCTACTGTGCCTACTCTTTGATCTTTTTTATGTAACTTTTTGCTGAAAACGACGGTATCTCTACCTGTAAACGCCTCATTCACTGATGCTGGCATACTTGTTTTTTGCACATAGTCCACAAGTACACTCCCAGCGTTATCATATAGCCGTGCACGAGAAATAAATGAAAGGGTTTGCCACTTGCGAAGGACTTCAGAAGAAAAGGCTTTTTTTGAAGAGCGCTCAAGGAGTTCAATATAATCAACCTCCAAAGCTAAATGGGCCACATTCACTTTTTGCCCAAGCTCTAAAGACTTCCTTTCTTGTGCTAAAAAATACGTCCCAAATAAAAAAATAATAACAAATATACCGGCAAACACCAGCATCAGCGTTACAAACTGCTGTTTAACTGTTAAAAAGTCTAAACCTATAAGCTTAAAAATGTTCAAACTAACATTTACCTCATTTATATAATCGCCAATACACACCGCTACACTTAGCATCTGCGTAATGGATGATTTTTCCCGGATAAAGAGGTATCAATACAAACAACCATCCCTGATTAGGTTATTGCACTCCCTCGCAAAATCATGACATATCAAAAAACGCCCTTATCTTTAAAAGATAGCAGAGAAATACAAAGTTACAAGACGCTGTTTTGTGAAATTAACAGCCTCAACTTTAATGTTGAGCTTATTAAAAATTAGATAAACTAACTGTTAGCCCCCTACCCCCCTTTCGTTACCTCTCTTAAATGCTTTTCAACCAGCTGGTGTATTCCACCAAAGCTTCCATTACTCATAAATAAAACATGATCGCCTGGCACTAATATTTTCAATAAGCTGTCGACCAACCCACCCATGTTTTTATGAATATCAATCGCTTGCTTATTAGTGACCGAGATGTCCCATCTGACATCATCCGGTAGATATATAAACGAGTAATCAGCATCTGTTAACGATGGCAATAAGGTTTCCTTATGCACGCCCATTTTCATTGTATTTGAACGCGGCTCTAAAACAGCAATAATACGTTGAGCCCCCACTTTACCGCGCAAGCCTGCAAGAGTGCTTGCAATGGCGGTGGGGTGATGGGCAAAATCATCATAAATAGTAATACTATTGATGACTGACCGAACCTCCATGCGACGTTTTACATTCTGAAATTTAGCTAATGCCTCAATGGCTACACTTGCACTAACCCCAGCATGATGTGCCGCCGCGATAGCAGCCAGCGCATTAAATACATTATGTTTCCCGGTTAGTGCCCAGTTAACATGTCCTGCTAACTCACCCTGGTAATAAATATCGAACTCAGTCTCTCCTGGTGTGACATTGCAAGCCATCCAAGCGGCTTTGCTTGAAGAATTCATACTGACATTCTCTGCATCCGTCCAACTGCCCATTGCCAATACATCGTCAAGGTTCTTATTGTCACTGGGTAAAATCAACAGACCATGCCCTGGAACTGTTCGAACCAAATGATGAAACTGGCGTTTGATCGCATCAAGGTTGTCAAAAATATCGGCATGATCAAACTCTAAATTATTCAGTACACACGTTTTAGGCCGATAATGTACAAATTTAGAGCGCTTATCAAAAAATGCTGTGTCATATTCATCGGCTTCTATCACAAAAAAGTCTGACTCACCTAAGCGAGCAGAAATAGCAAAGTTTAAAGGTACGCCACCGATTAAAAAACCTGGTTTTAAACCCGCAAATTCAAGCACCCAAGCCAACATTGAACTGGTCGTTGTTTTCCCATGAGTTCCTGCTATTGCTAACACCCATCGTCCTTGTAAAACATGTTCTGCTAACCACTGCGCACCAGACGTATAAGGGATACCTTGGTTTAACACCGCCTCAACCTCAACATTACCTCTTGATAACGCATTACCGATAATCACCAGGTCTGGCTTATCTCGCAGGTTCTCTGCGCCATAACCGTCCATCAACACAATCCCTTCTGCTTCTAATTGCGTACTCATGGGTGGATAAACCCCTGCATCTGATCCACTGACGGTATGCCCTAAATTTTTAGCCATTACCGCAAGCCCACCCATAAAGGTGCCACAAACCCCTAAAATATGTATTCTCAAGCTGTGTTTTCCTAGATAATATATAGTCTAGTCATCTTACTTTGGTGACCTCTAAGTTTAAAGTTGAGTTGCATATTTTTGCCCATTTCCTATCCCTTTCTCGTTGAGGTAAAATGCCTTCCATTCGCGCTACACAGCTAGTTTATACAACCCTAATATTTTAATTAATACCCTATGACTGACACCAACGCCCAAAGTATCCAAGTAAGTGTTAACACTGCCTATATTGCTTCGTCTTCAGAGCCAGAAGCTGCTCGCTATGTTTTCGCCTATTCGATAACCATTAAAAACACGGGTGATAACGAAGCCCAATTGCTTTCTCGTCATTGGCTGATAACTGATGCCAATGGTAAAAAACAAGAAATTCGCGGTGAGGGTGTTATCGGCGAGCAACCGCATATTCAGCCCGGTGAATCCTACGAATATACGAGTGGAGCGGTTATTGAAACATCCGTAGGCGCGATGCAAGGCAGTTATGAAATGTTAACGCCTGACGGAGGTACCTTTACCGCCGATATCCCTACATTCTCTTTATCAATACCTCGAACCCTTCACTAACATAAGTTATGGCAACCTATGTTATTGGTGATGTACAAGGCTGTTACGACCCCTTACGACGCCTATTAGATAAGCTCAACCTTGACTTCACCCAAGATCAACTCTGGTTTGCTGGTGATCTTATTAACCGCGGACCAAAATCATTAGAAACACTTCAATTCATTATCTCACTTGGGGACAATGCGCGTAGTGTTTTAGGTAATCATGAATGTCACTTTTTAGCGACTGCACGCGGCTATAAGAAACCACACCGCAGTGATACCTTTGGTCCCATTCTTGCCTCGGACAATGTCGAAGAGCTCATACAATGGGTTCGCTCTCGCCCTTTCTTTTATAACGATAAAAAGTTGGGTTACTCTATGCTGCATGCTGGCGTACCACCTCAGTGGTCGATGAGCGATGTGAAAAAGTATGCGGCAGAATTAGAACACGTTTTTCAGGGTGATCATCTGGATGATTTTTTGGCCAATATGTATGGTAGTGAGCCTAGTTTATGGTCACCTGAGTTAAGCGGCAATGAACGCCTACGCTTTATCATTAACTGCTTTACTCGTCTAAGGTACTGTGATGTAGATGGCCGCTTAAATTTAAACGTAAAAGGCGAACCTAAGGCACAAGATAAAAACCTAATCCCTTGGTTTAAAGCTCCCAACCGGCAAACCATTAATAAAAAATTAATCTTTGGCCATTGGTCCACCCTAGGTTTACATCAAGAAAACAACACCACCTGCGTAGACACTGGTTGTTTATGGGGCGGGCAGTTAACGGCTATAAAGCTAGGCGAACCCGAGCAATTCATCAGTACCGATTGCGAGTGTACCTTGGAACCTTTTTAAGCGCGCTGGTAATGTACAAATGAAAAACGATAGGCATGCTTGTCATCAATCCCATGCTCATTACGCTCCAACTCTCGCCAATCATCAGGGCAAATAACAGGAAAAAAAGCATCCGCCTCAAACGAGTGGTGAACCTCGGTAATGTATAAGTGCTCACTTAATGGCAGCATTTGTTGATAGAAGCTATCCCCACCAATAATCATCACCTCTTCATACTTTTTTGCCGCGTCCAGTGCTTCTTCTATCGAATGCACAACGGTCACGCCGTCGGCAAAAAAATGTTTATTGCGGGTCACCACTATATTTTCCCTACCGGGCAAAGGTCGACCTATCGACTCAAATGTTTTACGCCCCATCAAAATCGGCTTTCCCATGGTCACCGTCTTAAAGTGCTTAAAGTCGTCAGGTAAATGCCATAACATTTTGTTGTCCTGGCCAATCGCACGGTTGTCCGCCATGGCAACAATCATTGAAATCATCAAATCGCTACCGCTGCTTTTATTCCCGCATGGGACTGGTAATCAATAAACTCAAAGTCGTCATACTGATAGTCAAACAGTGAACCAACCTGATCCGATATTTTTAACTGCGGCAATGTAAAAACATCCCGTGATAACTGCAGGTTCGCCTGCTCTATGTGATTACTGTACAAGTGAACATCCCCTCCAGTCCAAACAAAGTCTCCCACCTCTAACCCTACTTGCTGCGCCACCATATGCGTTAACAGAGCATAGCTTGCTATGTTGAATGGTACGCCTAGAAAAAAATCGGCTGAACGCTGATACAACTGGCATGATAAACGGCCGTTGGCAACATAGAATTGAAATAATAAATGGCAGGGTGGTAACGCCATATCAGGTATCTGCCCAACATTCCAAGCACTTACAATTAAGCGCCTAGAGTCAGGGTTATTTTTTATTTGCTCTACCACTTCACTTATCTGATCAATACTGCTGCCCGAAGGAGTTGGCCATGAGCGCCACTGGTGCCCATAAACAGGGCCTAAGTCACCGTTTTCATCTGCCCACTCATCCCAAATACTCACCCCATGCTGTTTTAAATACGCGGTATTGGTATCACCGTTTAAAAACCAAATAAGTTCATGAATAATTGAGCGTAAGTGCAGCTTTTTAGTGGTCACTAGGGGAAACCCCTTCGATAAGTCAAAACGCATTTGTCGTCCAAAAACTGAGCGTGTCCCTGTTCCTGTCCTATCTTCTTTATCCACTCCATTATCGAGAATATCTTGCATAAGCTCTAAGTATTGTTTCATTCAGAATCCCTTTTTTGATAAGCCTTGATGATGATAAAACCCCCAGCCATTAACATGGGGATGGTTAATACCTGCCCCATGGTCAGCCAGTCAAAAGCCAAATAGCCAAGTTGAGCATCGGGTAGTCGGACAAACTCGAGCAAGAACCTAAATAAGCCATACATGAATAAAAATAGGCCAGAAACAGCCATTAATGGCCTAGGCTTGCGTGAGTAAACCCATAAAATAACAAACAACACCACGCCTTCGAGAGCGGCTTCATATAAATTAGAAGGGTGTCGAGCACCACCACTTAATCCCGGCACTAATACACCTAAGAAAAACTCAGTTGGTTTACCCCATAGCTCGCCATTAATAAAGTTACCAATGCGCCCAGCACAAAGACCGATAGGCACCAGCGGTGCAATGAAGTCAGTCACACGGAAGAAGCCGTATTGATATTTACGTGCGAATAAAAACATGGCGACCAGAACACCCACTAGCCCTCCGTGGAATGACATACCGCCCTGCCATATCTTAAACAATACTAAGGGGTTTGCTACAAAACTTGGGAAGTTGTAAAACAGCACATAACCGACCCGTCCTCCAATAACGACGCCCATTGCAGCAAAAAATATAACATCATCAATTTGCTCAGTCGTCCAACCGGCTTTTTTCGCCCTTGCCCGCCCGAGTAGCCAAGCACTTGCAAATCCAACGAGGTACATAATGCCATACCAGTGAACTTTTACAGCCCCTAACGAAATGGCCACGGGATCAATATTTGGGTACAGCAACATAGGCAAAGAATTATTTTATTTTTTTGTATTATACATACTGCTATGCGTATGATTGAGAGTTCAAGGACAGCGCCAGTATATTATTCGCCATGATTAAAAAAGATAAGTCACCTACATCTGCTCATCAATTGAAATTATCACCTGTTGAGCCTGGACAAATAAAACCCATTAGCCTACCCGAAGGTGATTGCCCAAATTTATTAGAGGACAATCAATTTAGAAGTGCTGGTGCATTGATGAAAGCGATTGCTGATGAGGCACTCTCTTGGCGGCAGTCTCTCCCAAAAGACTTCCAACCTGCCATTCTCGCCATCTTACAAGGAGGCGTCCAGATTGAAGTCAATAGCCTTGCCCAAGTTAGCTTTCACGGTATAAAAATTGAAGGGACCATGGGCGGTAGCTTATGTGTCATGTTCGCCCATCAAGCCAGTGTTCAAATGTTATGCCGAGCTGTAGAAATTAAAGAAAAAGAACCCGTTCGGCCCATTGGCTTTATTTGGCCCGATAAAAAGCTTGAGATTTAGCTCAACACCCTGAAAACTTTAATTCTCACACCAGTAAAAGGTTTTAATGACTCACCCGCATTGAGTTAGAGCACAGGGGCTGCCTTGATATCAAGGCAGCCCCTCTTCATTCAACCCAGTAAGGGCGCGATCACTAAGCTAACAATCGCCATAACGTTAATTAAAATATTCATTGATGGTCCTGATGTGTCTTTGAATGGGTCACCCACTGTATCACCCACCACCACAGCAGCATGCGTATCGGATCCCTTACCACCAAGATTGCCTTTTTCTACAAACTTTTTCGCGTTATCCCATGCCCCACCTGCATTGGCCATCATCAGCGCCATTAATACGCAGCATAGCAATGCACCCGATAACATGCCCCCAAGTGCTTCAGCACTGATTAGAAAACCAACCAGTGGCGGCGCACTAACAGCGACCACTCCGGGTACTATCATTTTTTTAAGGGCTGCCGAGGTTGCAATATCAACACAACGCGCTGTATCTGGCTCGGCTTTCCCTTCTAATAGCCCGTCTATTTCTTTAAATTGACGGCGAATTTCCTTGATCATTTCAAAAGCAGCATCGCCAACAGCTGTCATCGTTAGAGCAGAAATGATATAGGGAATTGCTCCACCAATAAATAAGCCGATAAGAACCTGCGGGTCATTCAGTTTAAGGACAAAGTCAGGCATATAGGCCGATACTGTCTCAATGTATGCGGTAATAATCGCCAGTGCAGCCAACGCTGCTGCACCAATAGCAAAACCCTTACCTATAGCCGCAGTGGTGTTACCTAACTCATCCAACGAATCAGTTATTTTTCGTGTTTCTTCACCCAAGCCACCCATTTCAGCAATACCGCCAGCATTGTCAGCAATGGGGCCGTAAGCATCAATAGCCATTGTGATGCCAACCGTTGCGAGCATACCAACAGCTGCAATCCCAACACCATATAAGTCCGCAAAGTGACTCGCCACTGCAATGACCGCACAAATAGTTAATACCGGTATAACAACCGACTGCATACCCACAGAAAGCCCCGTAATCATCACAGTTGCTGGCCCTGTTTCACCCGATTTTGCAATATGTTGAACCGGCGCTCCCGCCGTATAATACTCTGTCACTAAACCGATAATAATGCCTCCGACAGCACCGGCTAACACAGCCACCCAAACATAGGTCGTCACATCCATTAAAAGAATTAAAAATAACGCCATTATTATAAATAACGTTGAAGCCCCCGTTGTTCCCATTCTTAGTGCTTTTTCCGGTGACTTGGATGCGTTTTGTTTCACTAAATATATGCCGGCTATTGAACAGAGCAAGCCGAGCGATGCTAGTGCAAGTGGTAAAAACATTAAGCTCGATTGCGCACCTAGTTCGGCCAAAAGCACCGATGACATCGTCGATGCAATTGCTATTGTTGCAATCATCGAACCACAATAAGACTCAAAAATATCAGAGCCCATACCCGCAACATCACCCACATTATCGCCTACATTATCGGCAATAACGCCCGGGTTACGTGGATCATCTTCAGGAATCCCTGCTTCAATTTTACCCACCAAGTCTGCCCCAACATCGGCACTCTTAGTAAAAATTCCGCCGCCAACACGCGAAAACAATGCCACCACCGAGGCACCCATTGCAAAGCCGTGAATAGCATGCGACGTTTCAGGGTCACTACCAAAAAAAAGATACATCAAACCGAGGCCCAATAAACCTAATGAAGCAACTGCTAGGCCCATAATTGAGCCACCAAAAAAAGCCACCGAAAGAGCCGCTTCCGCACCTTCCGTATGTGCTGCCGTCGTTGTTCTAACATTGGCTTTAGTCGCTGTATTCATGCCAATGTAACCGGCTGCTCCAGATGCTAACGCACCGATTAAAAAGCAAAAGGCTGTTGAAAAGCCCAGAAAAATAAATGTTAAAACAAACAGTACGCTAGCAAAAATCGTCAACATTTTGTACTCACGCCGCATAAAGACCATGGCACCCAAGTGAATCTGCTCCGCTATTTTGACGACAGCACCTTCCCCTTCTGGGTACTTCAACACTAAACCGTAAACAAACTTAGCGGCAAACAATCCAAAGCAACCAATAATAGGTGGCAATAAGTAACTTAACTCCATACTGTTCTCCTCGTTAAATTTTTGAAAAATCAAACCTTAATGATCGAACACTCACTCTTTTTAAAGCGAATCCCTTTAAAAACTAAACATATCCCCTTTTTTACTATGCCTATTAGTTGCTAGCAAGCATAAAACTTAATTAATTCAACAAGCGACTGTATAATGCGCAGTTACATTTAATCATTTAAATAAAAAACAGGAAAAACAATGAGCCTTAACTTAGTCCCTTCTGGTGAAGAACTCCCCTACGATATTAACGTCATCATCGAGATACCGTCTCACAGTGACCCCGTTAAATATGAAGTCGATAAAGACTCGGGTGCCTTGTTTGTTGACCGGTTTATGGGCACAGCGATGCATTACCCTTGTAATTATGGCTATGTACCGCACACACTGTCTGACGATGGCGACCCTGTCGATGTTTTAGTGATTACACCCATCCCTTTAATGCACGGCTCTGTTATACGTTGCCGCCCTATTGGTGTCTTAAAAATGACTGATGAGTCGGGTGAAGATGCAAAAATTCTTGCCGTGCCTTTCGCTAAGTTAACTCCTCTATACAATGACATTAAATCGTATAAAGACATTCCCGAAATTACCCTCAACCAAATATCTCACTTCTTTGAGCATTACAAAGACTTAGAGGTAGGCAAATGGGTAAAAATAGAAGGCTGGAGTGATATAGAAGATGCTGCCAAAGAAATAACAGAAAGCGTCAACCGTTATAACTCAACCACGGTAAAACCGAACTTCTAAAACGCTTAAAACTAATAGCCGCTGGTGTTTTTCTCAACCCAGCGGTTTTTTTGTGTCTTTTGATTAGCACTCACTACGCACTCTTTCTTCCAAAAAGGCGCTTTGCTTTTTAGGTCTTCCATTATAAAACGGCACGCTTCAAAAGCATCTTTACGATGTGCTGACCACGCTGCCACTAACACAATAGGGTTATTTGGCAGTAACTCACCAACCCGATGAATAACAAGTGTGTCCAATAACTGCCATTGCTGCTCGGCATCAACCACTATCTTTTCCAAATGCTTTTCAGTCATTCCTGGGTAATGTTCTAGCAACATCCCATTAACGCTATCACCTTGGTTGAA
>JAHRWG010000093.1 GCA_019090295.1 Cycloclasticus sp.
AATGTAAGGTTTATGACAAAATACACGCACTCAAATTTTCTTGCTATATCGTATGCCAAATTTCGCCGCCAAATTGCCGACCAAGCCCCAAAGCAAAATAGACTGGGGAGTATTTGATGGCTGCGCAGATGCGTTGTCAATTGCTAACGCCAGCCAAACATCTGACCAACCTCTTCTCGTCATTTGCTCTGACACTCAATCTGCATTACGGCTGGAGCGAGAAATACCTTTCTTCTTAACTCAGCAACTGCCTGTTATTTACTTCCCCGACTGGGAAGTCCTGCCTTATGATAGCTTTTCACCTTTAGGTGAAATCATCTCCGACCGCCTTCATACTTTGTACCGGCTACAAGACTTAGAAAAAGGTGTGTTGATTGTCACTGTCAGCTGCTTATTACAGCGCCTAGCACCAAGGGATGAACTCCTAAACGCTTGTTTTTTATTGCACAAAGGCGATACGCTTAACATTGAAAAAACCCGTTTAAAGCTCGATACACTGGGTTATCAAAATGTCCCTTCCGTACAGGAGTACGGCGAATACTCGGTACGTGGTTCTATTCTTGATATTTACCCCATGGGCAGCAAGACACCCTACCGAATTGATTTATTTACCGATGAAGTAGAAACTATTCGGACGTTTGATACCATTAGTCAGCGCTCAGTAGATATCGTTGATGCCATACAGCTTTTCCCTGCACGTGAGTTTCCTGTTAACGATAACAGCATTAAATTATTCCGCCAGCAGTTCAGAGAACTATTCCCTAAAATACCTGACTCTAACCCTCTGTATCAACAAGTCTCTAAAGGCCGCATGCCCAACGGCATTGAAAACTACTTACCTTTATTCGTCGAGCACACCGAGTCTTTCTTTGACTATATTCCCAATGCAATATGTATTTTGCACGGCCAAGTGACAACATCTGCCGAGGCTTTTCTTCAGCAAGCATACGAACGGTTCGAGCACCGACAAACCGACTTTGATAGACCCGCTTTAACCCCTGACTTATTATTCTATAAGGTAGCTGACTTAACTGATCGATTGGCTGCCTACCCAACCGTGGCATTACAAAGCAGCCTTCATGAGACTGAAAAAACTGCTCTCATCTCGCCTAAACATGAACAACCTGCTGAAGCACTCCATGCATTATTGACTCAGCCTGAGCATAAGACATTGTTTGTCGCCGAATCCGCAGGGCACCGTGAATCCATGCTTAAGCAACTAAAAAAACATGGGATTCGCCCAACTTTGATTAAAAACTGGGGTCAGTTTATACAAGGCAGCAGCTCACCTTGTATTACCGTTGCACCTATTGATGAAGGTTTGCGTTTAAATAACGCCTCCTTAATCACAGAAAACAACTTATTAGGAACCCGTGTCCAGCAACGAAGGCGCAGACGCTCGTCCTCTAGCCAGCAACTTGAAAATGTATTTAATAGCCTAGCCGACTTAGAAGTAGGTTCACCCGTCGTTCACCAAGAACATGGTGTCGGGCGCTATATTGGGTTAAAACACATTGTTGTTGACAACATTGAAACAGAGTTTTTAACGTTAGAATACGCAAATAGTGACAAGCTATACGTCCCCGTTGCCTCTTTGAACCTAATCGGTCGTTTTATGGGCACCCAAGGAGATTCGGCACCCTTACACCGATTAGGGACTGAGCAATGGGAAAAGGCTAAAAAGAAAGCA
The DNA here is from genome assembly GCA_019090295.1 of Cycloclasticus sp. GTDB lineage: Bacteria > Pseudomonadota > Gammaproteobacteria > Methylococcales > Cycloclasticaceae > Cycloclasticus. The sequence continues at coordinate 1,691 of JAHRWG010000093.1, forward strand.
CTTAAACGTGCGCGAGATGTCGCTGCAGAACTACTGGACATTCATGCCAGACGTGCCGCCAAACCTGGCCGGAAGATGTGCATAGATGATGTTGATTACGAGACATTTGCCCGCGCATTTCCATTTGAAGAAACCGACGATCAGGCATCAGCAATTGAACACACCTTACATGATTTAAGTTTAACCAAACCCATGGACCGTGTTATTTGTGGTGACGTAGGTTTTGGCAAAACAGAGGTCGCCATGCGTGCGGCCTTTATTTCGGCTAACAATCATTTTCAAACAGCCATTTTGGTCCCCACAACCTTGCTGGCACAGCAACACTACCAAAATTTTTCTGATCGCTTTGCCGACTGGCCCTTTAGAATTGAGGTGCTGTCACGTTTTGTCAGTGCAAAAGAGCAGAAGAAAATAATTGAGGCCGTGGCTGAAGGAAAGGTCGATATTCTTATTGGAACGCACAAGTTATTGCAGAAGACCATTCAATATAAAAACCTAGGTTTAGTGATCATTGATGAGGAACAGCGGTTTGGTGTTCGGCACAAAGAGCATTTTAAATCCCTTCGTTCAGAAGTAGATATGCTCACGTTAACGGCCACCCCAATTCCTAGGACATTAAATCAAGCCATGTCGGGGCTGCGCGATATTTCTATTATTGCAACCCCTCCGCCTAATCGCCACGCTATTGAAACATTTGTATCCGAATGGAACAGTGGCCTTATTAAGGAAGCCTGCCAGCGAGAGTTAAGCCGTGGGGGGCAATTATTCGTATTACATAATGACATTGCATCAATGGATAGGTTAGTGATTGAATTTCAAGAACTTATTCCTGAGCTTAAAATTAAAAAGGCGCATGGTCAAATGCGTGAAAGTGAACTTGAGCAAATTATGCTTGATTTTTACCATCATCGCTTCGATATTCTTCTATCGACCACCATCATAGAAAATGGCATTGATTTACCCAATGCCAACACCATCATCATTAACCGTGCCGACAAGCTAGGCTTATCACAACTGCACCAGTTGCGTGGACGTGTTGGCCGTTCCCATCATCGAGCTTATGCTTATATGATTGTGCCACCTGATGGCGTCATGACAAAGGATGCTAAAAAGCGTATTGATGCAATTAAAAACAGTTCTGACTTGGGGGCTGGGTTTAGCCTATCAACCCACGACATGGAAATACGAGGCGCGGGTGAGTTATTGGGCGATAACCAAAGTGGAGAAATTCAAGAAATTGGCTTTACCTTGTACACCGAACTTCTCGATAATGCGGTGGCAGCAATCAAATCCGGCAAACAACCTGAGTTAGAACAACGAATTGATACCGGCCCAGAAATCGACCTACACGCCAGTGCATTAATACCCGATGACTATTTGCCCGATGTACACACTCGGTTAGTGCTCTATAAACGGATCGCTAGTGCAAGTGATGCGGCTGAGCTACGAGACCTTCAAATAGAAATGATTGATCGTTTTGGACTACTGCCAGACAGTACAAAGCTTCTATTTTCAAGTAGTGAGATCAAACAAATAGCTCAGCGCCTTGGTGTTGATAAGATCAGTTATGCCCAATCAGCGGGGCTGATTCAATTTTCCAATGAGCCACATGTTGATCCTGCAAAAATCATCCAACTGATTCAAACACAGCCTCAAGTCTTTCAACTTGAAGGGCCACAAAAATTACGCTTTACAAAAAAATTAGGTAATATGGAGCAAAAAACTGATTTTATAATCGACTTATTAAACACCATCGCCATGACTGAGCAATAATATGACATCTCTAAAACTTGCAGCAATATTTTTGGGCGGTCTCTTAAGCATCAGTTATATCACCGCTAATGCAGAACAAAAAACAAACCGTTGGTACAGTGTTGAGTACATTATCTTTGAAAATGCCATCTCAACGGGGCACTACTTAGAACCATGGAACAAGGATCCCTTACACCTTCCCAGCGATGCCATTGTTTTAAACACCCGTTCAACTCAAACCAACTTTAGTCACCTCACGCCTAAGCAGCAACAGCTTCATGGTGCGGCCAATCGATTGAAGAAATTAGCCGATTATCAGGTCATGACCCATAATGGCTGGATTCAGATACTAAACCCTCAAACCAAACGTTTGCCGGTTTTAGTTGTTCAGCAGGTAGAGCGGCAGCAGATCGAAGGCGTTATTACTTTGCACCGTGGAAAGCACTTACATCTTGACCTAGATATACAGCTCACTGAGCAGGGCTTATTAACCAATAGAGGCCTTACTGAAACAAGTCACCCAACCACCTTATCACCGGCTATTTATAGGTTAAAACAAACTCGCCGGATTAAAAGCGGTGAAATAAATTATTTTGATCACCCACGTTTTGGCGTTATTTGTCTGGTCACAGAAATTGACCCGCCATATTCACCAAGTCAACCTACCGTTTTAACTGTCGAAGAACCCGCTCAGCTCCCCTAAAAGCAACCGACTAATAAGCGGCTTTACTGGCATTGTATGTTGATATAATTTGATCAATCGCAGTTTGCTCATAAGGTCTTAAGCCGCTAACCACCATTTCTTTTGTTCCTTCCCCTATTTTTTCACCCTCAACAAATAGGTCGAACCCTAATTTAACACTGCCTTTTTTACCATCGACATCCATTGATGCACTCGCAAATTCAAGGCGTAGTTGACCTTGAGAAAACTGATCGATATTGACACTCATGCTCTTATAGATAACCAAGGGTCTTGCGGGGTTGACCATCACGCTATTGTCTTTCATCAACCCCACCAAAATCTCTGGGAATGTACGACCTGAAAAGCGCACATATTCGCCAACAAGTTGCTGAATGAACACAGCCTCCTCTGTTTTATCCCCTGAGCAATGGAGCGTTATTTGTGGCTTATCTTTTTGATCTAGCAAACTGGTTTCTGCAGCTAGTCCACCTGGCATGGTTATCAGGCTTTTCTCTGTCACCATACTTTCAAACTCGAAACGCATTGATTTGCATGCCCCTAATTCTGTTAAGGCCACTGCAAAAAGAAGGTCTCCAGGTACGCAAAATCGTTTAGCGGTCACATCGTGTATCGGGTTAAAGTCACTCGCCATCGACTTAGCAAAAGAGCTAGCCTGTTCGCGGGTAAAACTAACCTTGTCACCGACTCGTGTATAGAACTGTTTTAAATTCATCATTTTTTTTATTGTATTATCTTAAGCACCACGCAACGCTGGTTTATTCTGGTGCTTTTGCTAGTGCATTCAACAGACGGTAAACTGTCTGCATCCCCTTTTCTGCATAAACCTGCATATCATCCATGCATATTTCTTGATCATCAATTCCAGCGGCCCAATTTACCACAACAGCACAGCAGGCATAAGCAAGATTTAACTCCCTAGCGAGGGCAGCCTCCGGCATACCCGTCATACCAACAATGTCACAACCATCGCCTCTTAAGCGTTTAATTTCTGCGGCTGTTTCAAGTCTTGGACCTTGTGTACAGGCATAAGTAGCTGTCATTGATACAGATAGGCCTAAACGACCCACCAGTTGCCTTAAACGTTCTCTTAAGTCTTTAGAGTAAGGAAAAGTGAAATCTATGTGAGTCACTTGCTCCAAATCATCTTCGAAATATGTACCGCACCGCCCCCATGTGTAATCAATTAGTTGATCGGGAATAACGATACTACTCGGTGATATCGTTTTATTAATCCCACCCACGGCTGCTATGGCTAACACCTCAGTTGCACCTGCTTCTTTAAGTGCCCACATATTTGCTTGGTAATTAATTTTATGGGGTGGAATAGTATGTCCAAACCCATGCCTAGCCATAAAAATAACCTCTTTCCCTCCGAAAGTACCAAAGGTAAGCGGGGATGAAGGTTCACCATAGGGCGTTTTAATCACACGTTTGTACACTTTTTCTAGGTTGACCAACTTACTAAGGCCCGTACCACCGACGATTGCTAGCTTTGACATAATAAATCCTCTAAATTATCCGCACAGGCATACAAGCCATTGGCATTTCGTAAGTAACCTTTGTAATCCATACCCAGCCCATATAAGTATAGTGAGCCTGCATGGTAGCCAACAAAATCTGCAGACTCCGGTTTTTGTTTCGTTATTTTCTTATCCACTAAGACAGCTGAGTAACAGCTTGCTGCCCCTTGCTCGACACAGTAAGCCTTGATGTCTGCCATAGTAATGCCCTCATCAAGCACATCATCAATAACAACAACCGTTCGGTCACGCAGCGAGGTTGTTGGCAGCTGCTTCCAGTTAAGTTCTCCACCGGTTAACTCAGCCCCGTAACGTGTCACATGAATATAATCAAGTTCTAGTGGAAAACTTAGCCGTGGTAGAAGCCGGCCAACCGCCACCACCGCTCCAGTCATCACACAGAGAATAACTGGGTTTTTATGTTGGCAACGCGCCGCTATATCAAGCGCAAGCTTGTCTAACATTGCCTCAACCTCAGATGCGTCCAATAAACATTGACTACTTTTTTGTACCGTTTCCAACTCTGCGAGGCTAACAGTCATGCTGATAAGCTCTCAATTATCCTCATGGCTTTCAACCATTTGCCTGATTCATGCAAAGGCGGGTGTGTTGGCCACCGCGTTGGTCGCATACTTTCAAGCCTTTGTACTGAGCTAGCCCCTTGCTTAACCTCGCCAAGCCTGTCAATAACCTGCTCGGCAGCCGAACGGTTATTACAAATCAAGGCCATATCCCCACCTGCTTTTAGTGCTTGCTGAGCACGCTCCTCGTAACCCCCTATGACACTTGCCCCTTGCATCGTTAAATCATCGCTAAAAATAGCCCCCTGGAAGCCTAGCTGATGACGAAGTACTTTCTGTAACCAGATATCTGAAAAGCCAGCGGGCAAGTCATCCACTTGGCTATAAATAACATGAGCCGGCATGACCCCTTTAATACCTGCCTGAATAAGTTGCTTGAATGGGTAAATATCTTCTTGAGTAATTTCATCCAGTGACCTTTTATCGACTGGAATAGCGACATGAGAATCTGGAGCCACTGCACCATGACCGGGGAAGTGCTTGCCAACTGCAGCCATACCCGCTGCCATTAAGCCACGATGGAAAGCCTCTGCCAGTACCGCCACCACCTTTTTATTGGTAGAAAAAGCCCTGTCACCTATGACTTCACTACAGCCATAGTTAATATCTAACACTGGCGCAAAACTAAAATCAACGCCCACTTGTCTTAACTCGGCCGCCATTAACCATGCTATAGCACTGGCATATTCCAAGCCCTGCTCATGGTTCAATTCATAATGCTCGCCTAAACGCTGCATGCTGGGAATACTTGTAAACTCGGTCCTAAAGCGTTGAACACGACCGCCTTCATGATCTACCGCCACCAATAATGGCTTTTCTCTTAAAGCATGTATCTCGTCACAAAGCACAGAGACCTGCTCTTTTGACTCATAGTTTCGTGAAAACAGAATCACGCCTCCCACTAAAGGGTGCTTGAGAATATCTCTATCTACAGCCGATAGTTCAATACCGTTAATATCAATCATTAAAGGGCCAAGTGGCATAGGCGATTTCATGTTTATGGTCTATCCTTGTCTGTATTGTTTGATAAAAATTTCATTAGAGCATAAAAGCTGAGGAATATGATGCGTTTCATTATCTTGTTATTTGGGTTTTTTCTAGTCGCTGGTTCTGCTTATGCAGAAGAGGCAGCAGAGGCACAGCCCGATGCCATTTATTTAGAGTTAAAACCTCAATTTGTTGTTAATTTACTCGGTGACAAACACTACTTAAGAGCTAGCGTCCAATTACAACTGGCAGATGACGCTACAAAAGATGCCATTGAATATAATGAAGCCGCTATTCGTCATACACTTATTGTATTACTCAGTAACAATAATTTTAGTGATACTACTAATAACGAAGGCCTTACTGACCTACGCCTAAGAGGTGTCGAAGCGTTAAATGAAACATTAAAAAAACAGGCTGGCCACGGCAAGGTTGTAGAGCTGTTTTTTAGCGAGTTCATTTCTCAATAAAGTGATTATTCAATAGAAACTGTTGTCCCCACTGGCACACGAGTATATAACTCAATAATATCTTGATTGAACATTCTGATGCAGCCGTGTGATGCGGGCTGCGGTAGAAGGAGCTCATCCGGCGCACCATGAATATAAATATAACGGCGCATCGTATCAACACGGCCTAAACGATTAAACCCTTTTTCCAAACCTGACAGCCACAAAATGCGAGTTAATATCCAATCTCTATTGGCTTGCTGTTTCGCCAATTCTGGTTGGTAAACTTCACCCGTTAAACGTCGCCCAACAAACACACTACCTAGTGCTGCACCCTCACCTATTTTGGCGCGAATAATATGTTGTCCACGCGGCGTACATTCACTACCAAACTGCTCACCTAAGCCATTTTTTGCACTACAAATAGCGTACGTTTTAATAATATTAGCCCCCTCATACAAGCACAGTAATTGCTGTTTAATATCAACTTTAATAGAGGCTGTGAGGCTGTTCATTTATTTTTCAAATAAGGCAATGGATTCAACATGTGATGTATGTGGGAACATGTCCATCACGCCTGCCTTCTTCAAGGTATAACCTAACTCATTCACCATAATCGCCGCATCACGCGCCAAGGTAGAAGGGTTACAAGAAATATAAAGCACCTGTTTAGCCTTCCATTTGGGCAGGTAATGTAAAATCTCTTTGGCCCCTAGTCGTGGTGGATCAATCAGTACCTTATTATACGTTTGCTTAACCCAATCATCATTTGGCAGCGTTTCCATTAAATTAGCCACGTGGAAATCAGCATTATCGAGGCCATTCTTATCGGCATTTTGCTGAGCACGTCGAATTAACTCATCACTTCCTTCAACCCCCGTCACTTGGCCAGCAACGCGCGCCATCGGCAGGGTAAAGTTACCCAAACCACAAAACAAATCTAGCACCTTGTCATCTTTTGTCAGCTGCAAGGTGTCCAACGCGCGGTTGATCATTTTACGATTGATGTCGACATTCACTTGTACAAAATCGCTGGGCCCAAAGTATAAAGTGACATCATTTGGTAATTGGTAACTTAGGGGTGGTTTTTCACCCGTTAATGGTTTGATCGTATCGGGGCCTTTTGATTGCGTATAGATATCAACCTCGCCGGTGCTTTCAAAGGCCGTTAGTACTTCAACGTCTTCCGCACTCAACGGTTCCATGATTCTAAACACTAAGGCGGTTCGGTTATCACAAATAGATAACTCGATTTGTGGCACTTTATCTTTAATTGACAAGCTGCCAACCAGTGCTGACAAGTCCATCAAACGCTTACCAACCGCGCTATGTAACACATCACACTGCTCAATTTCGGCTAAAAAAGGACTCGCTTTTTCTCTAAAGCCAACCAACACGCGACCTTTTTTTTCCACATTTTTAACGCCTAAGCGTGCACGGTGACGGTACCCCCAATGCTGGCCAGTTAAGGCGGGCCATAATTCGATGTTTTCGAGCTTACCAATGCTTTTAAATTGCTCAATAAGAATGGTCTGCTTGGCAAGAATTTGCTTATCTGGGTCTAGGTGCTGAAAACTACAGCCTCCACAAATACCGTAGTGTGGGCAACCTGGCTCTACCCGGTCTGCCGATGCACTAAGTACCTCGGTAACCCGGCCTTCAGCATAATCCTTCTTCTTTTTACTGTATTGAAAAACCACCTCTTCACCAGGTAAGGCACCGGCAATAAAAACTGCCTTAGCATCCACATGAGCAACCCCACGCCCATCATGAGCCATCGACTCAATCGTTGCCTTGGCGGTTTCTGGAGGTAAATTCTTTTGCCTATTTCTACGTCTTGCCATGTCGCTTTTAAAACCATTATGTCAGTCATTAATGGGCAGCATTTTAAACGCTAAACGCTCATTAGTCTGGAAAAATACCAGTTGAAATGTATCGATCACCACGGTCACAAATAATCACTACAATGGTTGCATTTTCGACCCGCTTTGCTAACTCTAAAGCGACATAGGTTGCCCCGCCGGATGAAACGCCACAAAAAACGCCCTCTTGCGCCGCCAGTGCCCGTGTTGTGTCTTCTGCCTGCTGCTGATTAACGTCAATAATCTCATCGACTCTCGAACGGTCATAAATTTTAGGGAGATACTCTTCTGGCCATCGACGAATGCCTGGAATTTTAGACTCACCCTCAGGCTGCACCCCAACAACTTGGATGCCCGTATTTTTTTCTTTTAAAAACATTGAGGTTCCCATAATCGTGCCGGTGGTCCCCATCGAGCTAACAAAATGCGTGACCTCGCCTTCTGTGTCTCGCCATATTTCTGGGCCCGTTCCACGATAATGTGCCAAGGGGTTATCGGCATTGGCAAATTGATCCAACACCTTGCCTTCGCCGTTCGCTTCCATTTTTCTAGATAGGTCAATCGCTGCCTCCATGCTGCCAGCAGCAGGGGTTAAAATAATTTCTGCACCATAGGCCTTCATTGATGCACGACGTTCTGCACTCATATTGTCAGGCATAATCTAAATCATTTTATAGCCCTTAATCGCCGCAGCCATCGCCAAAGCAATGCCTGTATTGCCACTGGTCGCTTCAATTAGGCAGTCACCCGGCTGTATATCACCCCTCAATTCCGCTTGCTGGATCATACTCAGCGCTGGGCGATCTTTTACCGAGCCAGCAGGGTTATCACCCTCTAGTTTTAATAAAATAGTATTTGACGTGGTGTTTAAACGTTGCAAACGTATCAGGGGGGTATTACCAACAAAATCTTCGATCGTAGGATAATTCATTTTTTCTCTAAATAGGGCGATAAGTGCGCCACGGTATCATATTCATCATGACTTTTTAAATGCTTTTATGTTATGTACTTAGTTGAATTATTTCATGATAAAATCATCCTCATGCCGCGTGATTCTAGAGCATCTTGATCTCAATCAACTCAATGAGTAACTATTCTCGTGAAAAAGCACTTAATCATAATCCCTTTATTAGTCAGTTTAAGCTTATCAAAAGAAGTCTTCGCCAATGATCATGAGATGGACTTTTTTAATGATGATATCCCCATTGTCTTATCGGCTACTCGCCTAGCTCAACCTCAAACAGAAGCCCCAGCTTCGGTCACTATTATTGACAGAGCTCTAATTAAGTTATCAGGCGCAAAAAGTATTGCGGAGCTGTTTAGGTTGGTACCAGGTATGCACGTGGGATATTTTCGAGGTAACCGGGCTGTTGTTGGATACCAAGGCCTTGCCAGTGAGTACCCTCAAGGCGTCCAAGTATTAATTGATGGTCGCTCTGTTTATAGCCCCTTATTTGGCGGTGTAGACTGGTCCAACCTCCCTTTAGTAATTGAAGATATTGAACGCATTGAGATTATTCGTGGCCCCAATGGTTCATCCTTTGGCTCCAATGCTTTTCAAAGCGTCATTAACATAAGCACCTCGCATACAACTCAAGTCAACGGCTTTCAAGTTAAATCCACCCTTGGCGAACACGGCTTCCAACGAACCTTATTGCGAGGAGGCACTTCCTATGAAGACCTAGACTTTAGAGTGAGCGTTTCCCATTTGGATGACAATGGCTATAAAAATAATACCGACGACAGGCGTCAAGATATTTTTAGTGGTCGCTTAGATTATCAAATCAGCTCTCTCGATACCCTCCAAGTAAATATCGGTGCGGTCAACACACTTAAGCAAACAAAAAACCCCGTTCTACCCTTGACCTATTTGACCCTCCACGGCAGATAGATGAGTCTAATTATTCCCTGCATACTAAGTGGGAGCACTCAACTGCTGACCGCCAACAATTTACCACTCAGTTTTCATATACCCGCCACTTAAGCAAAGACAAAGTGAATAGCATATTTGAATCTGGCAACCCAGTCTTAGGGAAAGTGGCTGCAACGCTTAACTTCACAGGCTATTATGACCGTTACGATGTGGAGTTCGAACATCAGTTTGATGCAGCACATAATATTCGGTTTTTATGGGGTTTAGGTGCAAGAAATGATCGTGTGATGCAACCAGCTTGGCTCGATTCTCAGCAGAAATTTGATAACTCTATTCAGCGGGTTTTTAGCAATGTTGAATGGCGGCCTAACCGTTTTTTTATTATCAATGTGGGCGCACTTTGGGAACATAGCCAGCTGGCAGGCGATGATTTATCTCCCCGAATAGCGGTTAACTATTTACCATCAGCACATCATAGCTTTAGGTTCAGTGCGTCACATGCCATACGCACACCTGTCGTCGTTGAAAGCAACTTCGATTTAAACCTACGTCTCAATTCAATAGATATACCGGGGCTGACGGTAGCTCTTCCTATTTTTAGTAGCCCATCAGAACTTGAACCTGAGTTTGTTGACTCTATTGAAGCTGGTTATCATGGTTTATTTATTAATAAGACTCTCACGCTTGATATCAAGCTATTCAGGAATGAGTTTAACAACCTAATCGACGACACCCAGGTAAGTACCCTACAGTATGTCACCTTTAATGGTGTACCTACTGCCCCCTTCACCATTGATGCTGGCGATGAGCTAAAGTTGTTTGACAATCTTCACCATGTAGACATCAGTGGGTATGAAGTTGAGATTAATTATCGTCCTGATAAAAATAATTTATGGCATGCTGGCTATGCCTACAATCGAGTTGATGTTGGCCCGTTACTTAACAACGAAATTGAAAACATTCGCTCTTCAGTCCCTAAGGACCTATTCAATATTTTAGCCGCCCATACATTTGACAATAATATTTGGTTAAGTACTGCACTTTATTATACCGGCAGTATGGAGCACTTAGCGTCTGGCAACCCTCAAGGGCCCATGAGGCGGTTAGATATCAATACGGGGACAACTCTTTCTGTCGCCAATAATCAACATATTGACATGAGCCTTGGTTTACAATTGGCACTTGATAAAAATACCGACTTCTTACGTGAATTCACTGTAGACAACCGAGCATTTATCGAAATCAGCTATACTTTTAACTAAAATAACTTAAACATGGATTGTTTTTTTTACAAAATTTCCCGATGGGGCGTTGCATGGCTAACTGTCAGTGCGGCTAGCCTTTGCTTGGCCAGCGATGAAGATTTATTTTTTGATACTCAACGTGTCCCTACCGTCTTATCTGCCTCGAAGTTACCCCAGCTTCAAACAGAGGCTCCCGCTAGTATTACAATTATTGACCGTCAGCTTATTGAGGCCTCTGGTGCCACACAAGTAGCTGATTTATTTCGTTTAGTGCCTGGCATGCAAGTTGGTAATGCCAGAGGAAATTTCCCTGTTGTTGCTTACCAAGGGCTCACCTCTGAATTCCCCCAAGGTATTCAAGTAATCATTGATGGTAGCTCTATTTATTCGCCCTTATTTGGTGGCGTAATTTGGAACAACCTCCCTATTCATATAGAAGACATTGAACGAATTGAGGTTGTCCGAGGGGCTAACAGTGCTTCTTTTGGGGCAAATGCTTTTCAAGGTATTATTAATATAACCACCAGTCATGCATCACAACCTCATGGTTTAACGGCTAGTGTCCGGCACAATGACAAGCAGGATAAACGCGCCTTTCTTCGCTATGCTGATTCCAGCCAAAATAATTGGGTTAATTACCGCTTAAGCCTGTCGTCTGAAGCAACGGATAATTACAAAAAACTGGCTGATGATGTCAATAAAAACACCTTATCTTCCCGGGTAGACGTAAGAATTAACCATCAAGATACCCTACAATTCAATGCCTCATTAGTAGACTCTAAACGACAAACTCAACACCCAGACCCTACTTCCCCATTATTGGCGATAGACCCAAAACGGAGTAGGAAAGAGTCCAGTCAATTTGCACAAGTGAAATGGGAACGCAATAAAGACCAGCAGCAACTTAGCGCCCGCCTCTCCTTTAACCATTTTGACGGCAAAGATAAGTACGTCGAACAATTGAGTGGCTCAGCCCTTGATTTAAGCACTGAATCAACGGACTGGAGCGCTGATATCGAGCAAATGATGAGGCTTAATAATCATCAACGCTTCGTTTGGGGCACTGGTGCAGCACAGGAGGCTGTTTACGCCCCTTTTAGGCTCAATCACCGGCAACTAAAAAAGAATACTCGAATAAAAGTCTTTGGTAACTTAGAAACCCAGCTAACAGACCGGCTCCTTATTAATACCGGTGCACTTATTGAAAAAAGTCAATTATCAGGCACCAGTGCATCCCCTCGCATCAGCGCTAACTATTTAAGCTCGCCTCATCATGCGTACCGCTTAACCGCCACACAAGCCTTTAGAGCACCGGTCATCACCGAAGAAGACCGGTTGAGTTTTTTACTGGGCTCTCAAATTCAATCATCTGCTGGCCACCTAAAACCAGAAACTGTTAACTCGATTGAACTTGGCTACCATGGC
>JAHRWG010000094.1 GCA_019090295.1 Cycloclasticus sp.
CGAGATCTACACCCTAGAGTTCGTCGGCAGCGTCAGATGTGTATAAGAGACAGATATAAACCGTTGGGTTTATCCATATCAGATGCTATTTTGGCTAAAAATTTATTGTATGAAACACCGGCTGATGCAATCAGTTGAGTCTCTTTTGTAATGTCTTTTTTAATGGCTTCAGCGATACGTGTCGCTGATCCCTTAAAGTCATTACTGTGGCTAACATCAAGGTATGCCTCATCAAGCGATAAGGGCTCAACATCTGATGCATAACGCCAGAATACCTCATGTATTTTTTTTGATGCCTCTTTATATGCCTCAAACCGAGGTGGAACAAATATAGCCTGCGGGCAAAGCTTGTATGCGCGTGAGCTGGGCATGGCTGAGTGAATACCAAATTGACGTGCCTCGTAGCTACAAGCTGCAACCACTCCACGGCTATTTGGCTGACCACCTACAATAACGGGTTGACCTTGTAGCTCAGGCTGATCACGCTGTTCAACAGAGGCAAAGAAGGCATCCATGTCGATATGGATTATTTTGCGTTGAATAGGCGTCATAGCTAAATATTAGAGGAGGTCTTCTTGGTCAAAAATATCTGTTATAAATGGCAATAAGCGCCTTGTCAATCGTGTTGGCTGTCTGGGGCAGCTATCCCAATTTATCGTACGCTCGACTGCTTAAATCAACGGTTTTTGTTTCATACAGTATGAGAAAACATTGAACTAGAATGTCAGCTGTAACTGACTGATAAACGATGGATAGCTTATTTTTCCATCAGTGGGATCGTAGTATGACAGTTCATTAATTAACCTTAAGTTTTCATCAAACTGCCAAGTGAACATGGCTTGGTAAACACTGCCTTGGTTCATGCCGCGTGTTAGTTCATCAACCGATTTTCCAGTTAATGGCCTAAAAAATGCGGTTCTAGAAGGGTGTTCATTGTTGACGTGTTGGTATTGCAGCGCCCATGCCCAGCCCATATCGTCAGAGCTTAGCAAATAAGCCCGACTCAGGCCTAACGTAAAAGCATCTGAGCTTAATGTGCTGGTATTGTCACCTTGTGTGTTGACGGCCAACCCACTTTTAGCATCAGACTCGAACTGTGCCCATGAAGCCCATAGCCACCAATGGTGGGCTTGAATGTCGGCATGTGCACTGAACCATTCGTTGTCTAGCTCAACCCCGTTGGGTTGAAACTTTGTGTCCAGTGAGGCAGAGTCTAAAGAGGTGCTATAGGCTGCACCGATGCTGTAGGCCAATGGTCTATCTTTAAACTGGTACTCGTCATCACTGGGTGAGACACCTGTTGGGCGCAGAGAAATAGCCGCTGAAAACAGAAGGTCATTATTATCGTTGTTTAATGATAAGTCGGGCCCGTTATACACACCAAGGGCATAATGTAAGCGGTTGCCAAAATAGCCTTTAGAGTTGGTTTCAGGTAGCCCCATATTACCTTTTCTAACGGTTAACCCACGCATTCGGCCAATGGCGCCGGGTGATAATATCTCGGTAAATTTACGTTCTACACTGGCTGTTTTATGTGGCCGCCTTGTGTAGCCCAATCCAAATTGTTGTCCGACGGTAACACTGCCAATGCTGTCATCAAAGTGTTTGAAACTAACCCAAGCATCCAGTAATTTCTGTGCGTTTGATAGCCCTGGTACTTCGCTGGCTGCATCGTATTGGAGGCGAAAAGCAACGTTATCACTGGCAAAACCTTTAAAACCAATTCGTGCACGTCGCAATGTGAAACTATTCGTGCCTTGAAGGCCGTCCTTTGAAGGGACAAAGGTATAGCGTGGCTGTAGTTGGCCCCAAAATTGAATATTAGGGTTGGCTTTGCTAACGCTCTTTTTGGTTGCACTGAGCAATTGGTTAATGGCCGGCTTAGGGCTGCTTTTTTCAGCTGGAGTAGACTTGGCCGCCTGTAATTCAGCTTGTGTAGCCTGTAGTTTAATGTTGGTAACATCGAGTTGGCTTAATAGACCTTTTTTCTGAAGTGCCTCTAAGACAGCATTAGCATACGCATGTGAAGGATCAGCCAATGAGGGTAAGCTGATGAGCACAAGAGAGGCGATGGATAGTTTCTTTAGCATAGTAATAGTCTGGAGGTTGTATGGGAAGTGTCAGTTAACCCAAGCTTGGGTAGTCTGTGTAGCCGATAGAGTTGCCACCATAAAAACTTGAAGGGGCGGGCTTGTTTAAGCCTGCATTTAATTCGAAGCGCTTAACAAGGTCTGGGTTGGTAATAGAAGGTACAGCAAATGCTAATGTAGTACAGCTACTTTCGGCATATATTTAATGCCTTTAATTAGCAAGAATCTAAAATTGAATTAATTTGAAAACTATGGAATACTCAAAAGCTTCGCTTTCAAGGGAAACGGGAGGTAGGGATGACTCAGCATTGGAGTGAGATTAAAAGCTAACCTCAGCGATAAATAATAAAAACTAAATTAGGAGAGAGAGATGTCTATAGACGTTACGTTGGATTTACACGTTAGTGAAGAAAATCGTGAAGCATTATTAAATACACTGGAAGCTATCTTGCCCGATACGCGCGCCTACAAAGGTTGCCAAGAAATTGTCGTCACCAGCAATGATGATGACCCGTTGAATATTGTATTGCTTGAAAAATGGGATACACGTGCGGATCATGAAAGCTATGTTGCTTGGCGAGCAGAACGAGGAGATTTAGCAAAGTTGGGAGCGTTATTAACGGCAAAACCGTCTTCTAAATTTCTGGAAACGTTATCAATATAGCCCGTTTAAAACCGAATATGGTGGCGGTGACTAGCCTTTCAAACAAACTACGTAACCCAAAAATATTATGCAAATAATGCAGTGTGCCATGATGGCGGCTACGGTCATTTTTTTAAGCGCTTGTGACAATAAAGTGGGTGAGCAACCATTAGATCGGCTTGTTGAGGTGGTAACGTTTTCACATCAACCAACGGTGCGTGTGATGGATTACCCTGGCCAGATTCAAGCTCGGTATCAAAGTGAATTAGCTTTTCAAGTAGAAGGTCGCTTGATTGAACGTTTGGTTGATGTGGGTGATGTGGTAAAAAAAGGTGCGCCAATTGCCATGTTGGATGCTAAAGATTATGCCTTGAGTAGCGAAAGCTTTTTCAATCAGCAGAAGGCCGCTGAGGCCGACTTCCAACGAGCTGAACGTGATTTAGTTCGGGCAAAAGACCTGCATGTGAAGAGGTTTATCGGTCAATCTGACCTGGATAAAGCGGTTAATTTTGAGCGAGCATCTTATGCTAGGTTAAAAGGATTAAAAGCAGAACATGCCCAACGAGTGAACCAGCGTGGCTATACTCAATTGTTAGCGCCAGCTGACGGCATTGTTATAGCACTTAACGCAGAAGTGGGTGATGTCGTTAAAGCGGGTTTTCCAATGACAACATTTGCTTGGAATAATGACTGGGAATTTGTGACGTCAGTGGCTGAGACAGATGTTAACCAATTAACCGTTGGCCAGCCGAGCATGGTTAAACTTTGGGCATATGGTGATATGCAATACCCTGCATCGGTTCGTGAAATAAGCCCAATATCGAGTAACGGTGGCCCATCCTATACGGTAAAGCTAAAATTGACAGAGCAGCCGGATAACTTGAAGCTTGGTATGACGGGGCATGCCTTACTGTCTAAAAAAGAGGTGAACCTAGGCTTACTACCAACCTCGGCGATCATTGAGTTAGGTGGTCAAACGATGGTGATGACGGTTGATTCTACAACCAGCGAAACCCATGCCAAAGTAGTAACCTTAGGTCAGTATTTGGGTGACGAGGTCAGCATCGTTGACGGGTTAAGTGATGGGCAATGGGTTGTTATAGCAGGGGCTAATAAAATTGCTGATAGGCAGCCGGTTAGGGTTTTAATGCATGAGTGATAAAGAAGGGGTTAACCTAGCTCGGTGGGGGATAGAGCACTCGCAGGTGCTTATTTACCTGATGATTATTATCTTAATAACAGGTACGTTTGCTTTTTTTAAATTAGGGCAACGTGACTTACCTGCTTTTGCGATAAAAACCATTGTTGTGAGTGCTAAGTGGCC
>JAHRWG010000095.1 GCA_019090295.1 Cycloclasticus sp.
ATGGTAAAAAGCAGCAACAATTAAAGAGACAATTAATGCCGCCGACCATGGCGAACCAATACATTCTAAAACTGTTTGGTAATCTGACTGGCTTAATACGGCTACTTTAAAAGCGAACCATACTGTAAGAGGTATTGATGCAATTGCAGTTACACGCTGAACCCACCAATGGTGTAAACCCTCTTTTGCTGAACCGAGACCTTTTGCCTGGCCTAATGGAGATCTTAAACTCATCTTTTTATACCCCTGAAGAAAAAGTAAATGCAACGACCCAAACAAGTAACGTTAAGAAACCTGCCGCAGCTAATACGATAAAAGAAGAGGTTTTAACCGTTTCTTTTTCAAAACCGTAACCTGCATCCCAAAATAAGTGACGAATCCCGTTACTAAGATGGAAAAATAAGGCAAACGTCCAGCCAAAAAGCATTAAACGGCCCAATATACTGCCCATAAAAGCTTGCGCCGTACTAAATGCTGACTCGCCACCAGCTAGTGCCATTAACCAATAAACCAACGCTATGCTGCCTATTGATAAAGCTGCTCCCGTCCCTCTGTGTACAACAGACAGTAGTGCAGATAACGGCAACCTATAAACGTCTAGGTGCGGTGATAGTGGTCTATTATTGCTACTCATAAATTAAAACCTCGTAGGTATTTGATATTAAACTTTGGGACAAATGACTTAAAAGTCAATACAACGCCCGTTTTTTTCCCAGTCACCATAACGTGTAGGTTCTGGGCCAGAACGACCATTAATTTCTTTTGCTGTTTCAGGGCTTGTTTTTTTATCAACTTTCGCAGTATCTTTTTCTGGAGTGTCAATTACTCCTACTTCCTTATCCATGATAACAACCCTAAGATATAAACCGCGTTAGAGTAAAACATCGCACCATTATATTCAAGGAGATACTTATGTTTTTTGTGCCGCAACAAACCTCTATTTAACGATACAATGGCTAATTATCCTAAGAATATAAGCACATGAATAAAGCGAGACTCTACAACTTAAACTCATCTACAAGCATCATCACTTTTAGCGGAGTAGATGCCAGTAGCTTCTTACAAGGACAGGTCACTTGTGATGTCTTGAGCATAGCAGAAGCCGGTAGCGTATTAGGTGCGTTATGCAACCCCAAAGGTCGTGTTATTTCAACCTTTCAGCTTGCTAGAAATAACGATGACTACCTGATGATACTCCCAAACGTAATGTGCGACATAGTCATTAAGCACTTAAGCAAATTTATCTTCCGCTCTAAAGTCAGCATCCAAGATAGTTCTGATAAATTTAATACCTTTGGCTGTTCTGATAGGCTAAGCAGCCAGGCAGAACAAATACTAACACCTACAATTAAAATACCTATTGCACACACGCCTAATCTAACCATATTACTTTATCCAGAAGAATGCTTGGAAACAGTAAAATTGAGCGAGCATGTTCAAATAGAAGATAACCTCGACAAATGGCAACACCTCTTAACCAATGCTTGCTACCCTGAGCTTAGCCCAGCGACTAGTGAGTTATTCATTCCTCAGATGTTAAACTTAGATCACTTAGGCGGTATAAGTTTTAAAAAAGGCTGTTATACCGGGCAAGAGATTATCGCTCGCCTACATTATAAAGGCAGCGTTAAAAGACGTTTAATTAGCTATAAATGCACTCAAAAATACCAACCTGGCAGTGAAATCCACCAACTCAACCTTGATAGTAGCATTGGCACTATTTTAAGCACTCATACTGAGGACACTACCAATTTTTACGGCTTAGCCGTCTTAAAATTAGACGCGCTCCAAAGTGACTCTTTAATACTCAGAAATAACATTAAAATATTTATCCAGCCTGCAGAATATGCACTAGACTAAAAACACTTATTAACTAAATCAAACAGATGAATATTCCTACACGCGAAGAGTTTTTACAGTCCATTAAAAATGACCTTGAGAATGAAAGGCTCATATTACCTAGCTTTCCTGAGGTGGCTATAAAAGCTCGCGAGGCCGCTAATGATGAAAATACCACTGCCGAAGAACTTGCTGCCATTATCAATACAGATGCAGCACTCTCTGCTCGTTTATTGAAAGTAGCTAACTCGCCACTATTCAGAGCCCGCAATAAAATTGAAAACATCCAAATTGCCATCACTCGTATGGGTAGCCGTGTCGTTAGAAATTTAATCATGAGCATTACTGTCGAACAAATGTTTAACACCAAATCTAAAGTTCTTGCGGAAAGGTTTAAGAACGCATGGCAACACAGTGTACAAGTGGCTGCATTTAGCCGAGTTTTAGCAGCAAGTTCGTCTAATTTAGACCCTGAACAAGCCATGCTCGCAGGTCTTTTCCATGATATAGGTGTTTTGCCTATTCTAATGGCTGCCGAAAACAATCCCAACCTATTAGCCGATACCATCGCCCTTGACAGGCTTGTTGAAGAGCTGCATACCGACGTAGGTAAACTTATTGTTGAACACTGGGACTTTCCAAATAATCTAACCGAAGTTGTATGGGAACATGAAAACTTATTAAGGGATCATCCGTCGGACGCTGACTATTCAGATATTGTTCTAGTTGCTAACTTACAAAGCCCATCAAAGGATAACCACACACATAATAACGTTGACTGGTCTACGATTCCTGCCTTCACAAAACTGGGGCTAAACCATGAGACTGAAGTTATTGAAATTGAAGGGGTCGCTGAGCAACTAGAAGAAGTCGAAGAAATATTTATTACCGCCTAAATCTAACGTATACAGGAGAGTTTTCAGTGAGTTATTGACACATCTGTACTGATTAAATATTCACATTGCTCCACACCGAGCCGCACCAGGATTCCGGTTATTTAGTCACTCCATCATCAAAATGGACTTGCTAGAGCAAACAAACTAAAAAGCCCCATACAAAGACTTGTACGGGGCTTTTTATTACTAGACCTTTAATCGGTTTTATTTAAACTTAGTGCTCCAACCTCATATGAGGAAATAGAATAACATCACGAATAGAGGCCGAATCGGTTAGGAACATCACTAAACGATCGATACCAATACCTTCACCTGCAGTAGGTGGCAAACCTATTTCTAATGCACGTATATAGTCTGCATCATAATGCATTGCCTCTTCATCACCGGCATCTTTATCACTCGCTTGTTGTTGAAAACGCTCTGCCTGATCTTCTGAGTCGTTAAGCTCAGAGAAACCATTAGCAACTTCACGGCCACCAACAAAAAATTCAAAACGATCCGTGACAAAAGGGTCATCATCACTTCTACGTGCTAAAGGTGATACTTCAGTCGGGTATTTTGTAATAAATGTTGGTTCATGAAGTTTTTCTTCAACTGTTTTTTCAAATATTTCAATTTGGATTTTACCCAAACCATAACTCTCTTCAACTGGAATATGTAGGCGCTGTGCAACCTTTACAGCAGCCTCCCTTGTAGATAAGTTTTCTAATGTTAGGTCTTTGTTATAGTGCAAAATAGACTCTGTAACAGACATGCGCCTAAAAGGTTTACCTAAATCATAATCTTCACCTTGATAATGAACAATGGTTGTACCTAATACCGACTCAGCTAAAGTGCGAAGCATGTCTTCGGTTAAGTCCATCATGTCAATGTAATCAGAATATGCTTGGTAAAACTCAAGCATGGTGAATTCAGGGTTATGTCGTGTCGATAAACCTTCATTTCTAAAACTACGGTTAATTTCAAAGACTCGCTCAAAACCACCGACAACCAGTCTTTTTAAATATAACTCTGGTGCTATCCGTAAAAACAACTCCATATCCAAAGCATTATGATGAGTTGCAAAAGGCTTTGCCGTAGCACCACCGGGAATCACATGCATCATAGGTGTTTCAACTTCCATAAAGTCATTATTAACAAGGTATTGGCGAATAAAACTAACCACCTTGCTACGCGTTTTGAAAACATTTCGTGACTCTTCGTTCACAATTAAATCAACATAGCGATGACGATAGCGTTGCTCTTGATTTGTTAGACCATGGAATTTCTCAGGTAATGGCTGTAAGGACTTGGTTAATAAGCGAATTTCTGACACTCGAACCGATAGTTCATCAGTCTTTGTTTTAAATAAAACACCTTCTA
>JAHRWG010000096.1 GCA_019090295.1 Cycloclasticus sp.
CAGCTCAGCAGTATTTCTGGTCAATTAATTGGTAAGGCCATGCAAAGCGGCCTGTTTATCTTTTTACAAAAAAGCATTGAGTTTGATCGCCCTAAAACCACCTTAATGATTGATAAGGACCGAGCAGCCGACCTAGGCATTAGCATGCAAGATATTGCCGCTAATTTAGCTGGCTACTTTGGAGAAAACTACACCAACCGCTTTAGTATGCAAGGTAGAAGTTATAAGGTTATCCCGCAAGTGGCCACGGAGGATCGCTTAGATATTGGTCAACTTAATAATATTTATTTGCGCTCAGCGACAGGGGAACAAATTCCTTTAAGCTCTATTATCAGCCTATCTGATACGGTCGAGCCCAGTAAGCGAACCCAGTTTCAACAGCTCAACAGCATTACCGTTGAAGGAATTTTACGCCCAGGTGTAACCATGGGTGATGGCTTAGCGTATCTTGAGGAAACGTCCAAAGAGATTTTCCCCAGTAATTTCAAGTCAGATTACACAGGTAGCTCTCGTCAATTCATGCAGCAAGGTAGCGCACTGGTCACTACTTTTTTCATGTCGCTGCTTATTATTTACCTTGTTCTCGCAGCGCAGTTTGAAAGCTAGCGTGACCCACTGATTATTTTAATCTCAGTCCCTCTTTCCTTAGCTAGCGCAATGGCTTTTCTAATGTTAGGCGCTGCCACCATGAATATTTATTCTCAGGTTGGCTTAATTACCTTGATCGGCTTAATTGCTAAGAATGGCATTTTAATTGTTGAGTTTGCAAACCAACTACAAATACGGGAACACTTATCCGTTAGAGAGGCCGTAGAAAAAGCAGCGTCCGTTAGACTTAAGCCTATTTTAATGACCACTGTCTCAATGATTGTGGCAATGGTTCCCTTGCTTATTGCTTCTGGGCCTGGCGCCGTCAGTCGGTTTAATATTGGCTTGGTGATTTCGAGTGGTTTGGGAATTGGCACACTCTTTACGTTGTTTATTGTGCCCGCGTTTTATATGGTACTGGCCAGAAACCACCAGCACGACACCGACTAATACCACTTTCAATCCTAGGGGCTAACGATGCTTAACCCCTAAAGGTGTTAACGTCACTTTTATATCGTTAACTCAGCACACCAATTGGGCATCAAATCCATTCAACAGCATTCTCAGCATATTCTTCTGACGGAAGGTCAATATCTGAATCGGCTATAACAGCGATCGAGCCTTTTTCTAACGGCTTAACCCACCCATGCAAACCAGAATAATGAAAGGGTAAGGTCGTCGTTAATTGAATATCAGGCATATAAATCACCGTCACTGGCTGCCCCTTAAACTGATAAACCATGTGCAAGCCATAACTGTCCCCAATGGGGCACCTTTCTGCAAAACTAACCGCGTTTGCTAAATTAACTTGTACACCAAACGAATGAGCTAATTGGGTGAGTTGTGTTGGAGCAATAACATGTGATGCTTTCATTGATCGAGCACCATCATGCTCGAAGTGCTCAACAACCAGCCGGTCCACAGAAAAACCTGATGCATCATTGACAAGGTTAACTCTAACAAGCCCTACCGCCAACAGAACAGATGCTGCTAGTGCTAATGAAGCCTTTGGAAAGCTCCAATTTATAACTTTATTCCGCTGCACATACTCACGCGAGGCATGGCGTAAATTATTGGGTACGGGCTGATTCAGCACATCGGTTAGTTTTTTATTAAAATGCACTTGTTGGTTGACCATGCGCTGACATACGGCACATGACTCTATATGTGTTTTAGCCTCAATAGACAATTCATCAGGTGCTGCAATATATTCAAATTCTACGTTTTCACACTTCATAATTAACCTTCTTCAGCCTGTAAAACATCTCTAAGTTTTTTCTTTGCTCTAAACAATCGAGTCATTGCAGCGCCTTTTGTAATATTGCACACACGTCCAATTTCTTCACAGCTAAGCCCGCAAATAACTTGTAATAACAACGGTTCTTTATATTCATCAGCCAGCTCATTAAGTGCCATCTTTAAGGCAAATGCTTCAGAACTAGTGTCGTTATCAGTGTCCTTTAAACTCACCAAGTCTAGATCCAGGTCTACCATTTCGGGTCGGTAACGTGCATATTGCCGAGCGTGTTCATTACGCAAAATAGTCATAAGCCACGCTTTACTTGAGCTATTCTCTTTTAGCTTATCTAATGACTTCCAAGCTCGCAGGCACGTCTCTTGAACTAAGTCTTCAGCCATGCTTTTGTCCCGACACAGCCATAAAGAGTAACGAAATAACTCATCACTATAGACCAGTACTAAACGTTCATAATCCAATTCTTTTCTTTTCACTTGACCCATTAGACCTTGATAACTTCCGTTATCTTACACATTAAGTTCAATAAAAATGATTCTCGCGCCATCTGACTTATAAATAAACCGGCACCTTCAACCTGTATTAGCAGCACCCACCATACAGACCAGTTAAACCTTAGCATTAAAGTTAATTAGCAACTGTCATTTTAATAATATGACAGCCAGGTACAAGCTATAGGCGAAGCAGCTTATTAATAGCCACTAAAACAGTGCCGAACACCAAACACAGGTAACCCACAGGCGTTATATCAAATATTCATGTCTGCTTCGCACGTAGTCATCATTTAATCGTAATATCCAACCATATATTATTAAGCAATGGTTTTATACCTTGCATGACACCTTACCGGCTAACGCTAACCCCTTACCAATAAGCCTGTAGAATTCTTATTAGCAGTTAATCCACAAGGTTATCCACAGAAAACAGCTCTCGCTAAAAAACATAATGCACGAACTCAGTTAACGTGATCTTATAGATTCCTTCCGTGTTTTAAGCTTACGCCTAGATTATAATCTTACAATAATGCCTCTCTTTTATTTAAATATTGCTCTCGACACACCGTTGTCTCTTGTTTTTGATTACCAACCTTTGGCTCAAACACAAAAAAGCGACTACTGTGTAGGGCAGCGCGTTATTGCACCATTTGGTCGTTTGCAAAAAACCGGCATTATTGTCAGTATTTCCAGCAAGACTCAACTCGCCCCTACAAAGCTCAAGCCTATTCTAAAGCGACTTGATGACACGCCCATTTTTTCCGAGCAAGACTGTCAGCTAATTAATTGGGCCGCTCACTATTACCACCTGTCTCTTATACACATCTGACGCTGCCGACGAAGCTAGAA
>JAHRWG010000097.1 GCA_019090295.1 Cycloclasticus sp.
CAAGCAATCGAGCAAGCTAAAAAAGAAACCAATAAGCCAACCTTAATTTGTTGTAAAACGGTGATTGGTTCAGGTGCGCCTAATAAAGAAGGAACGCACCATGTACACGGTGCACCACTAGGCGCTGAAGAAATTGCCGAAACCAGAAAAGCCCTAGGCTGGAGTGCACCAGCATTTGATATTCCTCGTGATATTAAGGCCGGATGGGATTCGAGTGAGAAGGGTGAGCAAGCAGAAAGTGCTTGGGAAACCTTGTTTGAATCATATGTTGAGCAATACCCTGAATTGGCTGATGAGTTATTACGTCGTTTAGCCGGTGAGTTGGCAGATGACTGGGACGAAAAATCAACAGCTTTTATTGCCAATACGCAGAAAGCTGCGCAAACGATTGCCTCGCGTAAAGCGTCGTTAAATACGCTAAATGGCTTTGGCCCACTATTACCCGAGTTCCTGGGTGGTTCTGCCGATTTAACCGGTTCGAACCTAACTGAATGGACGGGTTGTACTGATGTGGATGGAACGAATGCCAATGGTAACTACCTGCATTATGGGGTGCGTGAATTTGGCATGAGTGCGATTCAAAATGGTATTGCCTTGCACGGAGGGTTTATTCCTTACGGAGCAACGTTCTTAACCTTTTCTGATTACGCTAGAAATGCCGTGCGTATGGCAGCGTTAATGAAGTTGAAAAATATTTTTGTTTATACACATGATTCAATTGGCTTGGGTGAAGATGGCCCAACCCACCAATCCGTTGAGCATGTATCAAGCTTACGCTTAATTCCTAATCTGAATGTGTGGCGTCCTTGCGATGCAGTTGAATCTGCGGTGGCTTGGAAGTGTGCGGTTGAAAGCGAGAACACACCGTCGGCATTAATTTTCACACGTCAAAATGTGCAGCACCAAGAGCGTTCGGATGAGCAGCTCGCAGCTATTTCTAAAGGCGCCTATATCTTGCAGGATTGCGATGGCGAGCCTCAAGTCATCTTAATGGGAACCGGCTCAGAAGTTGAGTTGGCAACAACGGCAGCGGAAAGCTTGACGGCAGATGGTATTAAGGTGCGTGTGGTATCAATGCCTTGTGTGGATTTGTTCGACCAGCAAGATGCGGCATATAAGGAATCTGTCTTACCGGCGGCGGTTAGCGCACGGGTAGCGATTGAAGCCGGATCAACTGGACTGTGGTATAAATATGTTGGTCTGCAAGGCGCGGTTATTGGCCTCGATCGTTTTGGTGAATCTGCCCCAGCTAAAGAGTTATTTGAATTTTTTGGCATTACCGCAGACAAAATGGTGGCGGCGGCGAAAGGCCTTTTATAAGCCCTGCAAACTATGAGTATTCGGGTAGCAATTAACGGCTTTGGCCGCATTGGCCGTAATGTGCTGCGAGCCTTATATGAGGCGCAGCGCAACCAGCAGATTCAATTGGTGGCAATTAACGAAATTGAGCCACTAGATATTTCAGCGCACCTGTTGAAATATGATACTGCACACGGACGTTTTGCTTTTGATGTTGAGACCGATGAGTCGGTATTAATTGTCGGCGACGATCGCATTGAATATTTATCGGAAGCTAACCCCGTTAAACTACCGTGGGCTAAGCTTGGGGTGGATGTGGTGCTTGAATGTACGGGCCAGTTTATCCAGGCAGAACCCGCCCATATGCATTGCCTAGCCGGGGCTAAAAAAGTACTTATTTCTGCCCCGTCAGATGACAAGGTGGATGCAACGATTGTGTATGGGGTTAACCATACCTCGCTAAAATCGACGCACAGAGTGGTATCAAATGCCTCCTGTACCTCTAATTGCTTAGCACCCGTTGCTAAGGTTTTACACGAGACAGTTGGTATTGAAAGCGGCTTGGGCACGGTGATTCACGCCTACACCAATGATCAGCAACTCACCGATTCACATCACCCTGATTTACGTCGAGCGCGAGCGGCGGGCTTATCCATTATTCCAACGCCAACTAAATCGTTAAAAGCGGTGGAGCTCGCCTTGCCGACATTGGTGGGTAAAATTGATGGCTTGGCCATTCGTGTGCCGACGCTAAACGTTGCACTGATTGACTTTACGTTTAAGGCATCAAGAGCGACAAGTGTTGATGAAATAAATACTGCGATGCGTTTAGCATCGGAAGGGCCGCTACGAGGTATTTTGAATGTTAACGTCGAACCACTGGTTTCAGTAGACTTTAACCACTGTGCGGCGTCTTGCAGTGTCGATACGAATCAGACCATGGTGCAGCATGACACCTTAGTAAAAGTGCAGGCTTGGTATGATAATGAGTGGGGCTTCTCAAACCGCTTATTAGACACAGCTGTTGCAATGATGATGTGCTGATGAGGCACTTAACTTATAGCTAATAAAAGGACTTAAAATGACCATTATCAATATGCAAGATTTAGATCTAGCTGGCAAAAGAGTGCTGATTAGGGAAGACCTCAACGTGCCTATCAAAGACGGTGCCGTCAGTAGTGATGCAAGAATTAGAGCGAGCTTAGCCACCATTCAACAAGCGCATGCCGCAGGTGCTATTGTTATTATTATGTCTCACCTTGGCCGGCCCGAAGAAGGTCAGTATGACAAAGCTTATAGTTTACAGCCAGTTGCGGAGCGCTTATCTGTTTTGTTGGGGGAATTTGTACGCTTAGAAAAAAACTGGCTGGATGGGGTGGATGGTCAAGTTGGCGATATTATCCTTTGTGAAAATGTTCGTTTCAATGTGGGCGAAAAAGCTAACGATGAGGCACTAGCAAAAAAAATAGCAGGCTTGTGTGACGTGTTTGTAATGGATGCTTTTGGTACAGCACATCGTGCTCAAGCATCAACGCATGGTGTCGCCAAGCATGCACCGCTTGCTTGTGCTGGGCCCTTGTTGGCAGCAGAATTAAATGCCTTGGGACGAGCTTTGGATAAGCCAGCTAAACCAATGCTAGCCGTTGTAGGTGGTGCAAAAGTATCGAGCAAATTAACCGTTCTGGATGCGATGCTAGATAAGGTGGATCAACTAATTGTCGGTGGAGGTATTGCCAATACCTTTATTGCTGCAAAAGGGTACTCGGTGGGTCAATCCTTATATGAGCCTAGTTTAGTTGAAGAGGCAAAAAAACTTCTGGTTAAGGCAGAAAAGAATGGAGCACAAATCCCCGTTCCTGTTGACGTGGTCTGTGGTAAAAGTTTCTCCGAAGAGGCTGAGGCAGTTGTTAAACTGGTTCAAGATATTGAGGAGGACGATCTAATTTTAGATGTTGGGCCGCAAACAGCTCAGCGATACGCTGATATGGTTAAAGCGGCGGCTACTATTGTCTGGAATGGCCCGCTAGGAGTATTTGAGTTTGAGCAATTCAGTCATGGAACCGAAGTATTAGCGCGAGCTATTGCCACGAGTGACGGCTTTTCAATAGCAGGCGGAGGCGATACATTAGCGGCTGTCGATAAATATGAAATAGCTGATAAGGTGTCGTATATTTCAACGGGTGGCGGGGCTTTTTTAGAGTTCTTGGAAGGTAAGGAGCTGCCTTCGGTGAGCATTTTACAGTAATCAGTTAAGCCATTTTAAACGCTCTAAATATAGAATTTTGCCGAGTAAACCAGAGTTTTAAAGCCCTAACGAGTACCTAAAAAACGTCTAAATACTCTTTCTATTCAAGTTATTAGTAGGCTAGCCGATATACGACTATACCTACTAACCGTCATAATGGTGTAAAAATGACAC
>JAHRWG010000098.1 GCA_019090295.1 Cycloclasticus sp.
CCACCGAGATCTACACTCGACTAGTCGTCGGCAGCGTCAGATGTGTATAAGAGACAGCTAACAATTCGTCAATATGCCCACCCTCAACTGCCCGTGCCGTTAACGTGGAAATAAAATCGGGTGACCAACCTTGCATAGGATGCGGGGTAAAACTGGGGTGACTTTCGCTGTCAGTCTGAGGGATACCACTGGCCAGTAATGGCGCCACTTTTGGTTCACATACAATAATTTTAGTGTCAGGGCTTTTTTCTTTTAATACTCGTGACACGCCATTTAAAGTGCCTCCTGTTCCAAATCCAGTGACCCAGTAATCCAATGTAATATCTGAAAAATCATCAAGAATTTCAATCGCTGTCGTTTTTGCATGCATGTCAGCATTAGCAGGATTATCGAATTGTTTTGATTGCCACCAACCATGCTTCTCAGCTAATTCCTTGGCTTTTAGCACCATCCCTGTTCCTTTTTGTGCCGCAGGCGTCAAAATAACATTAGCACCTAAAAAACGCATGAGTTTACGTCGCTCAACACTGAATGATTCTGCCATAACGACGACTAACGGGTAACCTTTTTGCGCACAAACCATTGCAAGCCCAATACCTGTATTACCGCTGGTTGCTTCAACGATTGTTTGCCCTAGACGTAACTCTCCTCTTTTCTCAGCATCTTCAATGACGCCTAGAGCCAACCTATCTTTTACGGAGCCCATCGGGTTAAATGACTCTACTTTAGCAAAAACATTAACATGTTTAGGCCCTAGTTTATTAATACGAATAACTGGTGTGCGGCCAATTGTTTCTAAAATAGTTTCAAAACGTTTTCCCATCAAATAACCCTCGTTGTTTAATACCAGTTGAACCTTATTAAAGCACGGTATATAAGGTGCTTTACATTTATTACTTAGCGAACTCGTTCTTTGTCTTATTCATCAGTAGATGCTGGTCGTCGCCGATAAATAACATGGTAAATAAGACCAACTAGAACACTTCCACCTATTAGGTTTCCTAATATAACCGGCACCAAATTAGTGAGTAATCCCATCCAACTGACTGAGTCTGCAATGATGGTTGAAGTACCAAATGTTTTTATTAACATCGCTAAAGGGACAATATACATATTTGCAATACTGTGTTCAAACCCAGCGGCGACAAACGCTGAAATTGGAAATACGATAGCAATGGCCTTATCAATAACGGTTCTACCGGCCAGCGCCATCCATACAGCTAGGCATACAAAGACATTACAAAGAACGCCTTTAAAAAATGCACTCCAAAAAGGTAATGAGCATTTTGCAGCTGCAATAACTAGGTATTTATCTGCAATTGCGCCACCATTCATCTCGGTATGCCCAGATAAAAAAACCAACAGTGCCAAACCCGTTGCACCTAAAAAATTGGCAAAGCAGATAACCAACCAGTTTTTTAGTAATTCGTAACTCGTTATTTGTTTATCAGCCCAAGCCATGGCTAACAAATTGTTTCCTGTAAATAGCTCTGCACCCGCCACAATGACCAATATTAAGCCTAAGGAAAAAGCTAAACCACTTAATAATTGGCTAATGGCAAAACTCAACGAAGCATCTGATTTAACGATAACAAAGTAAAGAGCACCCAAACCAATAAAGGCACCCGCTAATATACCCAACAATAACATAGACAGTAAAGGTAACCGTGCCTTGGCAACACCGACAGTTTTTACTCGGTGAGCAATTTCTTTCGGTGAAAAGGCATCTAAACCATACACTTCCGACATAACGACTCCTTTAAATTTTTTGACCCTTCCTCTACCCTACCATGATCTTCTTCGCTTTCTGGTGATTAACTGATTGGCGTTGGCTGTTTAAACTGTAATCGTGCAAGCCGAGAGTATAATTCACTGGTTTCCATTAGCTCGTTGTGCTCACCCAGTTCAACCAACTTTCCTTTTTCAAAAACAGCAATTTGATCACTGTGAACCACGGTTGATAAACGGTGTGCAATGATAAAAGTCGTACGACCCTTCATCAGTTGTGTTAACGCCTTCTGAACCATACGTTCACTTTCAGCATCCAATGCACTGGTCGCTTCGTCCAGTAATAAAATTTTAGGGTTTCTTAAAATGGCTCGAGCTATTGCAATCCGCTGTCGCTGTCCTCCCGATAAGCGAACCCCTGCTTCACCTAAATGACTCTCATAGCCATCAGGTAATTGCTGAATAAATTCATCCGCAAATGCCAGTTCAGCCGCTTTTCTAACCTGTTCATCGCTGGCACTTGGGGTTCCGTAGCGAATATTATCCCAAACATTACCTGTGAATAAGGTGGGAGATTGAGGAACAATAGCCATAAGGTCACGTAATTTTGACAGTTCCAATTGCTTAATATTAATACCATCGATATAAATCCCACCTTGCTGTGGATCATAAAAGCGCAGCATTAAATCAAACAACGTAGATTTTCCAGCGCCAGATGGGCCAACAATGGCTATATTAGTACCGGCCTGAACTGTTAATGACAGTGGACCTAACGCAGGGTGTTTAAGCCTTGATGGGTAAGCAAATACCAATGACCTTATTTCAACTTGACCTGCGCCATCACTACTAATAGTCTCCGGCTTGGAAGGCGTTTGAATGAGTGAATGAGATGCTAATAGGTCGATAAGCCTATCTGTTGCACCACCGGCACGTTGAAGTTCACCATACACCTCGCTGATGGCGGCAACAGACATGGCAACAATAATGGCATAGAACACAAAAGCAGCTAAGTCTCCCCCACTAATGGTGCCTGCCAAAACATCCCTGCCTCCAACCCACATCATTGCACCAATAGCCCCTAAAATAAGCGTGATCGCGACAGCAATCAGGATCGATCGGTAGCGTATTCGCCTGACGGCTGTCTGAAAAACTTGCTCGGTAAAGGTACCAAATTCTTTTTTTGCAACCGTCTGATGGTTAAATGCCTGAACCGTTTTAATATTTTGTAACGACTCACCTACAAAGGTACTCACATCGGCAACTCTATCCTGGCTATCACGTGACAAAGCACGTACTCGGCGTCCAAAAATCAAAATCGGAATAATAATAAAAGGAACCGATATTAAGACAATAACCGTGAGTTTGAAATTAGTTAGAAGCATTAAGATAACACCCCCAAAAAAAATAATAATATTACGTAAAGCAATCGAAATAGACGAGCCAAGCACCGACTGCAGTAACGTGGTATCTGTCGTAATACGAGACTGAATTTCACCGCTTAGATTAGTTTCAAAATAGCCTGGGTGAAGTTCGACGACATGTTCGAAAACTGTATTCCTTATATCCATAACCACCCGCTCACCTATCCATGACATAAAGAAAAAGCGGATGAATGTGCCAACGGCTAATGCCAAGCTGAGTGCTAAGAAAACAAGAATGGTCGCCGTTAAGTTTTCTTCTGATTGTGTCGCTAACCCTCGGTCTATTAATAATCTTAAACCATGCCCAATTGATAGCATAATTGACGCTGAGAAAATCAATGCAATAAGGGCTATAATTACTTGTAAATAATACGGTTTTAAGAATTTAAAAAGTAAAATAAATCGGTTTATGTCGTTGCTTTTATGTAAGGGGTTTATCATTTTAAAGTGTGTTCAAATACGTTTCTAGAAATTAATATAAAGGGCTAAATATCTCCCAATTCATTATTAAATGCTAATATAATTTAGTTGAAATATAACTTATATAACAGCCTGAGAATAGGGTTTCTTACACCCTCCTCCGCCAATATAAATTGCACTGACCGATAAAGGAGCCCAAATAATGGCCGCTAATATTTACGAATTCAATGTTACTGACATTGATCATACACCACACTCTCTATCCGAGTTTAAGGACCAAGTATTATTAATTGTTAATACGGCTAGTCAGTGCGGCTTAACCCCTCAGTATGAAGGTCTTGAAGAGTTACACAAGCGCTTTAATAGCCAGGGGTTTAGTGTCTTGGGCTTCCCTTGTGATCAGTTTTTGCACCAAGAACCTGCAGAAGAGCCTGAAATAAAAGAATTTTGTAATACACAATACAATATTAGCTTTCCTCTATTTAGCAAAGTGTCCGTTAATGGTGAAAAAACTAACCCCATGTATGCCTACCTTAAGCAACAAGCACCTGGCATTTTAAACAGCCAAAAAATCAAATGGAATTTTACTAAATTTTTAGTTAACCGGCAGGGGCAAGTAATTCGGCGTTATGCACCAGTGATTAAACCCAGTCGTATTGCAAATGACATTCAAAAATTACTCACTTAAGGCAGTCTAACCATTATTGTCTACAGCGATTATGTCCTGTGTCATCGATTCCGCATAGCTCACCTGGCCATTCAATTTCAATCGTGGAGTGAAACACCCCTTCTGATCGAATAATTGATTTAACCTGTTGTTTCAATTCTGCGTACTCACTAGGGTTTAATTTATTCCTTACAACAAGGTGGATCGTCAATACATGTTCCTCACCATCCAGCGACCATATGTGTAGATGATGAGCATCCTTGACTTGCTTTAAGGCTTTAATATCACCTTCTAATTGTTCAATATTTATTTTATCGGGTGTTGCTTGAAGAAGAATCGTTATGACTTTTTTAAGGTTTTTAACAACGCCTGTTAAAATATAAAGCGTTATAAGAATGGCTAAAATAGGATCAAGAATAGGGATATCTTTAAACATCAACACAATGGCCACCACCAGCACCGCCACCCAGCCTAAGGCATCTTCAAGTAGATGAAGTTTTACCACTCGCGCGTTGATCCCAGTGTCTTTAGATAAACGAAAAACTGCAATTGAGTTAACAGCTACACCTAATACAGCCAGTAAGAGCATTCCTTCGGCATTAGCCTGCTGGGGGTTTAACAACCTAGGTATGGCTTCTGTTAACACATAAGCTGAGCTGACTATAAGGATAAGCGTGCTAACAAGCGCCCCAACAACGGTAAACCGTTTATATCCAAACGTATATCTTTTAGAGCCATTTTTATGGGTGAGTGACTCAAAATACCATGCTTGACCGAGCGCAATGGAATCACCTAAATCATGCACAGCATCGGCTAAAATCGCTGTACTATTTGTTAGCGCACCGCCTATAAACTCGATAATCGTGAAGCTTAAATTTAAAAAAAAAGCGAGTTTAATGTTTTTGACGGCACCGTGATGATGATGTTCCATAGGAATGAGTGTACTTATTAGCCAGATAGGTGTTGATATCAATTAGTCGTCGTATTAGATACGTTTAACCGATTGATAACAACCATAAAAAATAATTATAAAAACACTTGGCTATTAAATAATGGGCCTACATCAGGTGTACATTCAGAAGACGAATACGCTTTGCGCTACTTAAGTGTCTGCGATAAAGCCAGTATTATTTATCCGCTAAATTGACTAGCTCAAAACAAGGTAAAAATACCTGCTCACTTATTTTCATGGTTTTCATCGCCACTGGAGAATCAATCGCTAGATGAGTAAAGTCTTTACCCAGCAACGAGCTTATCATGCGTGGCCCCTCCTCTAGTTCTACTAGCAAGACGGCATAAGGTACATCATCTCTAAAAGCTGGGCCGGGGCTACGATGAACCACGCTATATGAATG
Source organism: Cycloclasticus sp. (assembly GCA_019090295.1). GTDB lineage: Bacteria > Pseudomonadota > Gammaproteobacteria > Methylococcales > Cycloclasticaceae > Cycloclasticus. Next base: position 5,592 of record JAHRWG010000098.1, read on the forward strand.
GATAATTCCACGACCACTAGCCGCTCGATGGACTAATTTTTTTGACTGACAAATCCTGCACAGCCCTTGCTGGTAATATTGCACATGGCCGCAGTCTTCACAGTGTTGCAGTAATAACTCACCTTTTTTTAAGCCTTCCCACATGGCATGGCTGTCACTATCAGCAATTGGTAAGGGTTTCTGTATGGTATCTTCTTCAGTTAGTTGCTTCATAGGGTGCTCCCTTTACCGAGCACGGTCGTCGCATGGGTGGAAAAACCTGCACCTAAGGTGTGTACTAAACCCACTTCTGCATCCTTCACTTGGCGTTCACCACAATTACCACGAAGCTGACGCACCACTTCTGTGAAATGAAACCATGCTGCTGGAATTCCAGGGTGAGCATACGACAACATTCCACCATGTGTGTTTGTAGGAATACACCCGCCATATGTTATTTCACCCGCTTCGACAAAGGGGCCTGCCTCACCTTTTTTACAAAAACCTAAATCTTCTAACATCATCAAGACCGTTCCTGTAAAGCAGTCATAAATACCCGCTACATCTATATCTAGAGGAGAAACACCTGCCATTTGGTAGGCTTTTTGTGCTGACTGAACAGCCCCTGTTTCTGTTAAGTTAGGCATTAAGAAAATATGTTCATGGCTATAGTATTCACCGCCACCAAGAATGAAAATAGGTTCTTGGTTGTATTCATAAGCCTTTTCAGCCGACGTTAATATAAGGGCGGCCGCTCCGTCAGATATTAAGGAGCAATCCAGTTTTCGATACGGTGAACTCACCATTTTTGAAGCGAGTACATCATCAATACTGATTAAATCAGTCTTTTGCGCCCCAGGCGTGCGACTAGCATGTTGGCGAAAGGTAACCGCTACTTGAGCCATTTGCTCGGAGGTCGTGCCAAACTCTTTCATATGACGATGCGCAGTCATTGCAAAGGTATTAGCCACCGGTATACCAAAAGGCATTTCGTATTGTTGGTCACGGCTTTCCGTCATCGCCCTAATGGCCAAATCGGGAGTCATCCCAGTGAGTAAGCTATCGCCACAAGCCACCAATACGGTGTCTGCCAAACCTGAACAAATGGCTGCAGCGGCAGTATTCACAGCCGCACCTGCTGTTGCACCAGACACTTGAAGGGTATTTGAATACGAGGGCTGAATATTTAGGTATTCACTTAAAGCCACACTAAAGCGATGAAAGGATGATGCGTACGCATTACCTGTTAGAACGCCGTCCAACTGGCTTTTATCCATGCCGGCATCGGCCAATGCCTTAAGGCTGGCATCGGCTGTTAGGTCTAAGGGGCTTCTTCCAGGCACTCGACCTGATGGAGACTGACCGATGCCGACAATAGCAACCTTCCCTCTAAGGGTATTTTTATTGCGCATCGACATCCACCAATACCGCACTTTTAGCTACGTTGTTCCCTATTTGACAATAGAGCTCACTAACCACTCCATCATGGATCGCTTCAATTTGTAATTGCATTTTCATTGATTCCATTACGATAAGTAGCTGGCCTGCCTTAACACTATCACCCTCATTAACCAATACTTGAATAACTTCACCCATCATCGGTGCTGTGATACTTTTACTGAGAAGGCTATCAACTTGTTTATCGCTCACACGGGGTACCACCTGAAAGCTATTTTGTTGCCCCCGACTATGCACATGTACACCCTTATTATTAATTAGAGCCCTGGCTAGATAGCGAGCATCTTTAAATTTTGCCAAATAAGAATGATCACCTTGAGTTTTTACATTCACCTCAAAGCGTGTCTCATTAACCAGTAGTGTAATGGTGTTTGATGGGTCAACCGATACAATAGCAATTTTCCAAGAAACATCACCATCGGCCAAATCAAACCCATAAATCGGTTGATCATCGGGTGATAGCATTCCCCACTGAGTAAAAGAGCCTGTTTTTTTCCATGGGTTTTTACTACCACTGTCTCTGTGTTGATCGAGCCATAGTGCAGCTGCAATAGCCGCGTTATTTTGGCTACCCGCATTATCATTGACGTCGGTATAGTTCACCAACCAACGGTCAAGTGTGCCTGTATTGATACGGTCCTCTTCAACCTCTTTAACGCGCAATAATTGCTTTAAAAAATGACGGTTATTATCGACCCCAAATACGACCGTTTTATCAACGCCTTGTTGCAATCGCTCTAAGGCTTGCTGGCGCGTGTTGCCCGAAGAAATCAATTTGGCCATCATCGGGTCATAGTAAGACGATACGTTATCTCCCGTATCCACACCGGACTCAACACGAATATCATCGACAGGAAAGTCGATAAAATCAATACTCCCCGTTGCTGGCATAAAGTTTAAGGCAGGTGATTCTGCATAAAGGCGAACCTCAATCGCATGACCTTGTTGGACAATATCAGCTTGACTCAAACCTAAGCCCGACCCTTGAGCAATTCGTATTTGTAACTCAACCAAATCTAGCCCTGTTATCAGTTCAGTAACAGGATGCTCAACTTGTAAGCGGGGGTTTACTTCTAAAAAATAATGCTGGTCTCCTTTGACAAGGAACTCGACGGTTCCAAGCCCTCTAAACTTAATTTGCTGCCCCAGTGCACAGGCATCTTTGAAGAGTTTTTTCCGTAAACTAGCTGTTAAGAAGATGGCTGGGGCTTCCTCTACCACTTTTTGATGACGGCGCTGTAGGGAGCATTCGCGTTCAAACAAATGAATAATATTGCCTTCACCATCACCTGCAATTTGCACCTCAACATGTCGTGCATCCATAATGCACTGTTCAATCAATAAGGCATCATCAGAAAAAGAGCGTAATGACTCACTCATGGCGGCAGCAATATCTGCCGTTAAATTGGACAGATCATTTAAAACCCTCATGCCTTTACCACCACCACCGGCTGCTGCTTTAAGCATAATTGGCGGCATCATTGTGCGTACAACGTCAGCAATTTTGTCAGGGTCGGATAGTTTTCCCTCACTGCCTGAAATCACCGGTATTTGGGCGCGAATGGCCTCAGCCTTAGCTGCAGATTTATCTCCAAAACGCCGCAGATCATTTGCCCGTGGGCCAATAAAAATTAACCCTGCATTCTCTACTGCCTCTGCAAATTCTGGGTTTTCAGATAAAAACCCATAGCCGGGGTGAATAGCATCACAATCCGTTGATATGGCGGCATTAATGACACGCTCTATATTTAAATAACTATCAGAGACGGCTGCTCCACCTAATTCAACCGCATGCCCTATTTCTCTCACATGTCGGCTATCTTCGTCAGCTTTTGAATAGACTGCCACCGCTTCAATGCCGAGGTTTTTGCAGGTTCTTGATATACGACAAGCTATTTCACCACGGTTGGCAATCAGCACTCTCTTTATCATTGTCTAAATACCCCAAATTGTGTATCAATTTTGGGGCAACGCCCCGCTAGGTCCAGTAACAAGGCAAGCACTTCTCGTGTTTCGCATGGGTCAATCACAGCGTCATACCAAAGGTTAGATGCAAAATTATAGGCATTTTCAGAGTCTTCAAATCGTTTTCGATGCGGGGCTTTAAACGTTTCACGCTCATCATCGTTCCAAGTTTTACCTTCACGTGTCAGAATATCTTCACGCACCGTTGCTAGAGTATTAGCCACTTGTTCCGCGCCCATAATGCCAGAACGACCAGACGGCCAAGCAAGCATTGCATTTGGGTTAAAGGGTCGACCACACATAGCAAGGTATCCTGCACCATATGAGCCCCCAATAATAAGGGTGTATTTAGGTACTTTTGCCGATGACATGGCGGTAATAAATTTAGCTCCATCTTTTGCAATGCCACCCCTTTCTGCTTCCTCGCCAACCATAAACCCAGGGACATCGGCCATAAATAACAAGGGGATATCACGCTGGCAGCACAAGTTGATAAAGTGGGTTCCTTTTTTTGCAGATTCGCTAAACATAACACCATCATTCATTAAAATACCCACTTCAAACCCGTGAATTTTGGCAAACCCACAGATTAATGTGTCGCCATAATTGGCTTTAAATTCATCAAAATGACTGCCATCAACCAACCTTGCTAGAATGTCTCTATTGGCCGTTGGTATTTTCGTGTCTTGATTAATAATGCCGTAGATATCATCAATGGGGTAAAGCGGATCAACCGACGAGGCAACATCCCATCGTTGGGTAGGAGCTGTGCCAAAGTTAGCTGCAATATCTCTAACAATACTGAGTCCATGCGCATCGTCTTCAGCTATATAGTCGGCCACCCCACTGTCACGAGTGTGCATCTCAGCACCGCCCAGTTCTTCGTGTCCTACTTTTTCACCGGTTGCTGCTTCAACCAATTGTGGGCCACCTAAGTACATAAACCCTTTACCGCGCACAATAACAACCTCATCACATAAAGCAGGAATATAAGCACCACCAGCAGTAGATGAGCCCATGACAATTGCAATTTGGGGAATACCTTGTGCTGACATATCAACTTGGTGGACAAAAATACTGCCGAACATTCCTTCATCAGGGAATATGCCTTCTTGTTCCGGTAAATAGGCGCCGCCACTTTGTACCATGGTAATGCAAGGAAGCCGGTGTTGGATGGCAAACCGTTGAGCTCTAACATGCTTTTTGCAGGTCATAGGGTAATAGCTTCCCCCTTTTACCGTTGCATCATTAACAATGATCATACACTGGCGGTTATTAACTAAACCTACACCTGTTATTAAACTGGCTCCAATATGAGTACCATCCGCTAAATTATCACCCGCCAATTCACCTAATTCGAAAAAGGGTGAACCCACATCCAGTAATAACCGAATTCGCTCACGTGGAAGTATTTGACCTCTACTCTCTGTATGCCTTAATCGTGCTTTTTCTGGACCACCAAGGTGCGCCCTTTTCCGCCTTGCTTGCAAGTCTTTGACCAGGGTTAAATAGTGCTCTTTATTGTGAATAAAACTGCTTGCCTGGCCATTAACATTAGAAGGGATAATCGACATATCTAGCGTACCTTTTCACTAGGGTTAACAAAATCTGGCATTTCTCGAAGCGTTAAGGCAACTTTAGCCACACCAGGTTTAGAAAAGCTATTCGCTGCGACAACAATAACCTGAGCTTTAAATGAAAGAGAGTTCTTAATTGCTTGCTGAACTTTATCAACCAGCAGCGGGTCATCCTGTTCAGGTATATCAACTCCACGTTCCACGATAACTTTTAAGTTTTGCTGTGTCGTATGGCCCTTAAAGTCGGCTAACACGCGCATAACCCCGTTGGTCAATGGCTTTAATTGTAGAACAAGGTCTTGAATGGCTGATGGAAACACATTAATGCCGCGTACAATTAACATGTCATCGGTGCGTCCAAAGCACCTTATTTTAGGTCCAGTCCTGCCGCAACCGCACTCGGTATCTGTCACAATAATGTGGTCACCGCTTTTAAAACGAACGACCGGTGACGCTTCCCGTGTTATGGCTGTATAAACAAGCTCCCCAGTTGTTCCTTTCTCAAATGGAATCACTTCATCTGTTTCAGGGTTTATCAGTTCAACAATAATATGATCTTGGCAAATCATATGCATGCCGTCCTGTTGATCACACTCACCCCAATAAATCACTCCTAGGTCAGTCCCACCCATCATTTCACATACTTTTGCGCCCCAAGCGTCTTCAAGTGCTTGGCGAATAGCGGGAATACCTCCGCCAGGTTCGCCGCCCACCACTAATTGTTCAACCCCTAACTCATGCGCTGGTTGACCTAAAACATCCGGTGCTAAAGACGCCATGTGCAACAAGAAGTTTGGCGCACCAATGATGACACGCGGTTTAATATCGCCACAGGCACGCAGCAGGCGGTCAACACCTCCATCTGCCCCAACCGGTATATCAATGGCACCCATATACTGAATGGCTTGCATACAGGGAATGCCACCGACAAAGCCCTTACTCATTGAGAAGCCATGTAACACAAAATCTCCCGGCTGAATGCCACAGGCATAAAGACCACGCGCGCTTAATTCATTCCAACTGGCCACATCTTTCTCTGTTAGGGCAACATAGGCAGGGCTACCGGTTGTTCCAGATGAAGCTTGCATTTGGATAATATCAGTTACATTAGCTGCTTGGTGCAAACCAAAAGGAGGGCTAGCTTGCAAGCTATCTCTTAACTCTTGTTTAACCGTAAAGGGTACCTTAGCGAGATCGTCTAAGGTATTAATGTCTTCAAAACGAATCCCAGCTTGAGAAAACTTCTGCTGATAAAAGGCTGAATGATGAGCCAAGTAAGCCATTTGCTTTTGTAATTGCTCCTCTTGCAAATGAACAATATCACTTTCTAGGGCGACTTCAATAGGGTGATAGTGCCCTTGCCCACTCTTACTCGCCGCATCCAAACGTTTATAAGACATACCTTTCCTTTAATTGATTTTACAAACAGAAAACCCCTTAACAACCGGCTTTTCACCACAGTAGCAAACTAACTGACAGCGTGCATAAACACCTTCATCACGCTGAAAAATACTATCAACTTCACCACAAACACGTACCGTATCACCCGGGTAAACAGGTCCAAGAAAGGCAATATCTAGTTCTCCACCATAGGCCCAGCCCTGCCAGTTCCATGTTGATAAGACGCGTGATACGAATGCCAGCGTTAATAAACCATGTGCAATGGTGCGACCAAAAATAGTTGTTTTGGCAAACTCAGGATCAATGTGTAAAGGGTTAATATCCCCTGATGCGTCGGCATAGGCATCGATCATGTGCTGATCGACCACTTGTATAACCTCTGGCAACGCCTGACCAACTGAGATATTTGCATAGCTCTGTAATTCACTCATGATTCCTTCCCCCAAATTCTTGTAATCATGCCGCTTGTCACTAGCTCACCATTTTCATTTTTTGTATCGGTGCTCATATCCACGTAGTTACGCCCTTTCTTTTGATAAAGCTTGATAACCGTTGCCGATGTATAAAGCGTTTCACCTATAGTTGCAGGCCGATAAAATTTAAACTGTTGTTTAGCATGAATGCCACCTGGTGGGCCAACACGTGTTCGTAACGCTTCAATCACATAAACCGCTGCTAACATCGGTGGCGCAATGCGCGTATTACCAGGGCCGGTTTGTTGAAGCTCTAAAGTATTATCATTGGTAGCAAGAAGGTATTTATCGACAGCTTCTTGTGTCACCTTATATGCCGGTATTGGGTTAAGAAAATCATCGCCTTCGGTTAGGCTATCGTAGGTTACGTAATCACTCATTTTAAGTCTCTATCGTAGGTATTTAGATTATTTGGTACTGATCAACCGTGGCCTCTTTTAGGCTTAGTTCTTGTTTAGCCATCAAAAAATTCAGGTGTGCTTTAGCTTCACCAACCGCGAGGAATTTATTTAAGACACTTAAACGTGTACCAAACATTTCCTCCATCACTGCTCGGCCACTTCTTGGCTGCTTACAAAATTGGCGTATTTGCTCTAATCCCTTTTCATGCCCAAGTCGCAAGTCATTGACACGTTCTTGTAGCCCATCAAATATAACGCCATGAGAGGGTAAAACACGTGTTGAAACATCGAGCCTCGCTAAACTTAGTAAACTGTCTAAATAAGCCCCTAAGACATTTGCATCTGGCTCGCTATAAGCCACGCTAATATTAGGTGAGATAGTGGGCAACACTTGATCACCTGCAATAAGAATATCTCGACTAACTAGGTGTAGGCAAAGGTGTTCAGGGCTATGACCAGCAAAACTGAGTACACGCCATTTTTCATGGTTAATGTCTAAGTGTTGCTCGGCTTCTAAGCGCCAATAAGTTGCTGGAAGCTGGGCATCTTCCGAACTTGGCCGCCTTTTAATTAAGCTGGAGATATCCTCTTCTGATAAACCAAAGTGCTGATAAAACTCAACTCTAGCGAGTGTTTGTGCTGGCGTAGGTTCTTGGTACGCTTGTTGCGCCGTTAAAAATTCGGCTCGGCTCATGTATAAAGGTGCCTGAGTTTTTTTTGTCAGCCAATGGGCCATACCTAAGTGGTCTGGGTGAAAGTGAGTCACAATCACTTTATGAATGGTCTCTCGCTGACAAAAATTACTTAAAACATCCTCCCAAATTTGAATGCTTTCTTCACAATAAAAACCCGTATCTACAATTGTCCAGCCATCTAAGTCACGAAGTAGCCATAAATTGATATGGTCTAAGGCAAAAGGGATAGGCATTTTTAACAAAAAGATCCCTTTAGATACTTCTAAAGGGATTCCAAAATCTGGTTTTGTCTTTATAGGAGCATGCAACACCTTCGCTCGCTGTAACATGCTAACGAACCGGCCTAAACCTTAGAGAATCGCTGTAAGTGGTAATCACGATCACCAAATAAGGTATTGAGCATGGTTAAGCGTTTAACATAATGAGCAACATCAAGTTCATCGGTAACACCAATGCCCCCATGAAGTTGAGCTGCTTGCTCAGCAACGATTGAACGGGCATCACCCATATAAATTTTAGCTGCAGATACACTTTTAGTTCGTGTATCAAACTGGCCTTCATCGACACGAATAGCTGCTAAATAAGCAAGGGAACGCATTTGCTCTTCAGCCATAAACATATCAACAACGCGGTGTTGCAATACTTGAAAATGGCCAATGACTTGATTAAATTGTTTCCTGGTTTTAAGGTACTCAACGGTTTTTTCACGTAACTGACCAACAACGCCCACCCCTTCTGCACAAATAGCCGCAGCGGCAGAGTCAAGCACAGACTCTATCGTGGCGTAGGCATTATCAAGCTCACCCAGTAAGGCAGACGACTCAACCATCACGTCATTTAAACTAACTTCTGAAGCGCGCAAACCATCCACTGTTTCGTAGTGCCTAAAGTCCACTCCTTTTGTATTTTTATCTATTAGAAAGAGAGAGATGCCTTCTTTACTGATCGTGTCACCTGATGTTCTTGCACTAACAATAATATGGTCTGCGGTTTCGGCATTGAAAACAACCGATTTTTGACCATTAATAAGGTAGCCACCTGATTGTTTCTCAGCCTTACATGCAATATCCGCAAGGTTATAGCGGCCTTGTCGTTCCACGTAGGCAAATGCTAACTTTAACTCACCCGCGATTAGGGCAGGTAAAATGCTCTCTTTTTGCTGCTCATTGCCCGCTTGTTGTACCAGTTGGCCACCCAAGATAATAGAGGCTAAATAAGGCTCTAAAACCAAGCCTTTACCAATGGCTTCCATAACAACGATTAAGCCCGTTTGGCCTAAGCCAAAACCACCATATTGCTCATCAAATGCAACTCCAAGCAACCCCATGTCGGCAAAGCTTTGCCAGTGTTGCTCACTATAACCAATCCCTTGACGGCTTAACTTTTGGCGGGATTCAAAATCATATTCATGTTGCAGAAATTTATCTAAGCTATCTTGCAACATCGTCATTTCTTCTGTGAACTCTAAATTCATTTCTATGCTCCTCTATTAAAGTCCGAGTACGGCTTTAGCCATAATGTTTTTTTGAATTTCGTTTGAACCACCATAAATAGATGATTTACGCCAATCAAAATAATGCGGGGCTAAAACGGATGCTTCTTCCGGCCCAATCGGTTCGTCTTGCCAGCCTTCTAGCATGGTTTCTTTAATATAAGGAAAGCCAAAGTAGCCAACGGTTTCCATAAGGAGTGCTGTGATCGATTGCTGAACCTCCGTACCTTTTATTTTTAGTAATGATGATTCAACGCCTGGCGAATCACCTGCGGATAATTTAGACAAAACACGTAAATTGGTCATTTCCAATGCCATCAATTCAACTTCGACTTGAGCTATTTTGGCGCTAAACTGGCTATCTTCAATTAAAGGCTTGCCGTTATACATTTCTTTTTTTGCCAACGTTTTAAGTCGATCAATTTGCTTTTTAGAGCGGGGAACCTGCGCAATATAGGTGCGTTCATGTTGCAATAAATACTTTGCAATCGTCCAGCCATCGCCTTCAATACCCACTAAATTCTCAACCGGAACTTTTACATCTTCTAAGAAAATTTGATTAACAACATGCATGCCATCAACGGTAATGATTGGATCAACTGTCACGCCCGCCGCTTTCATATCGATCAGTAAAAAACTAATGCCTTTCTGCTTTTTATCTTCTTGGCTTGTTCTTACCAAGGTAAACATCATATCGGCATAATGGCCATGGGTTGTCCATGTCTTAGAGCCGTTGACAATATAGTGGTCACCCTCTTTAACCGCTTTTGTTTGCAAAGAGGCTAAATCTGAACCTGCATTTGGCTCCGAATAGCCTTGGCACCACCAAGTGTCACTATTGTAAATATCGCTAAGGTATTTTTTACGTTGTTCGTCCGTTCCAAACTGCATCAGCACGGGAGCTAACATCACCAAACCGAAAGAGACGGTTCTTAAGCAATTGGCTGCACCACATTCTTCTTCAAAAATATATTTTTCAACTGGCGTCCAACCTGGGCCACCAAACTCTTTAGGCCAACCTGGGGCGATCCAACCTTTGTCGGCTAAAACCTTTTGCCATCGGACATAATCATCCTTTTTTAAGGCAATGCCCTTTGCTACTTTTTGTTGAATGTCTGCAGGGTAGTTAGCCTGTAGGAACTCACGAACGTCCTGTTGAAAGGCTTGTTCTTGCTCGGTATATTTTAAATCCACTTTTTTTCCTTTTCTTTAACACTTAATTATTAAAACTCACTGAATCAATATTGAAATTTATTCAGTGTATTGCCTAAAATCTGGCTGACGCTTTTCATTAAAGGCCTTAACCCCTTCTTGGGACTCATCACTATCGTAATATAGCTTTAGGGCTTGCATGCCCATGGCTGAGATACCCCTAATATTGTCTGTATCGGCATTAAATGAACGCTTGGCAATAGCAAGGGCTGTCGGGCTTTTTTGCATGATTTCATCACACCATTGCTGTACCTCATCGGCTAATTTATCGTGTGCAACGACTTTGTTAACTAAGCCCATTTCTAATGCTTCTTGCGCAGTGTATTTACGGCACATGTACCACATTTCGCGTGCTTTCTTTTCACCAACAACACGCGCTAAATAGGCCGTTCCAAACCCTGGGTCCACTGAGCCTACTTTCGGGCCAACCTGGCCAAAAATAGCCTTTTCTGAAGCAATGGTCATGTCACAGATTGTCGCCAACACATTACCACCACCAATCGCGTAACCTTGAACCATGGCTATCACTGGTTTTGGAGCGTCTCTTAAAATAGATTGCAGCTCTTCAACGGGTAAACCTATCACACCGCGCCCATCATACTGCCCTTCATGCGCACTTTGATCACCACCTGTACAGAAAGCTTTGTCACCAGCACCAGCCAATACAATCACGCCAATGCTCGTGTCCCAAGCCGCTTTGGTCAATGCATGAATCAGTTCTTCGCAGGTTTGCCCTCTAAATGCATTAAATACCTTAGGTCTATTGATAGTGACATAGGCTGCGCCATTAGTGACGCTATAGATAATATCTTCGTAATCCATCTGCTTCCTCATTATTTGTTTGCTTAACGCTGTTTAAAAACAGGGTCACGTCGTTCTGAAAATGCTGTTAGGCCTTCCCTAACATCATCACTTTGTAGGCCTTTAGTTGCTTCAACTTCCTCTAGCTTCAAGGCATCCGGCAAACTCAAGTCAGCGCCTGTGTAAGCCAGGCTCTTCATCATGGACAAACCATCCGCACTTTTATTGGTTAATAATTGGCAATACTTAAGGGCTTCTTCTCTTAAGGTCTCTCTGGGAACCAAATAATTGACCATTCCCCATTTTTCAGCGTCTATCGCCTTTAAGCGCCGACCAGACATCATCAAGTCTAAGGCTCGTCGACAACCAACAATCCTTGGTAATCGCTGACTTCCACCCCAGCCTGGTATCAATCCATAGTTAGCGTGTTGGTCACCAAATACTGCATCATCTGCAGCAAATATAATGTCACTTGCCAGTGATATCTCTAAGCCACCGGCCAAGCAAAAACCTTGAATTGCGGCAACAACAGGCAAGCAGCTTTGCTCAAAATCGGTACATGTTTTGTGCCCCAGCTCAATAAAGGCTTGTAAACCCTGATCAGTTTTTTCATCTATTAGAGTATTCACTTCATCTAAATCGGCACCTGTACAAAAGTGTTTACCTTCCGAGCACAATAAAATAGCTCTAACCTTTGGGTTATTAGTATGCAGCTTTAATGCATCTTGCAAGGCTTGATGCACTGATAATGATAGGCAGTTAAATTTGTCAGCACGATTGATAATAATTAGGCCAACTTGACCTTCTATTTTAGTTAGGACAATTGAATCATTCATAAGCATGGTCTCTTAGCGTTAAATATTAATAAGGGACGCCATCGCGACCAATTTTTTCACGGGCAATAATCATTTTTTGAATTTGCGCCGTTCCATCCCCAATTTGAAGGCCCAGCACATCACGTAAGCGTTGCTGAATAGGGTAGTCTTTGCTGTAGCCTCCATGGCCATGTGCAAGTAAACAATTATGGATAATCTCAAACGATACTTTAGGGGCCCACCATTTACACATAGCCGCTTCTGCAGTATGAGGTTCACCCTGGTCTCTAAGCCAAAGTGTTTTATAGCACAGTAGTTTAGCGGCTTCTATAAATGTTTCTGCTTCAGCCAGTGGAAAAGTCACCCCTTCAAATTTTGATATCTTTTTACCAAATGCTTCGCGTGCTGTCACTTGCTGCCAAGTTTCTTCAACTGACACTTCAGCCGCCCCTAAGCATTGAAGACCAATTAAGGCACGACTGTAATCAAACCCTTGCATGACTTGGATAAACCCCATGCCCTCATCACCCAGCATATTGATTGCAGGCACTTCAACATTGTCAAAAAATAAAGAGCCACGCCCTACAATGGATTCACCAATATCATCAAAATGCGTTCGTTCAATATTAGGGTTATCCAAAGGCACTAAAAACGCACTAACTCCTCGTGCTCTCTCGTCTGTAGTGCCGGTTCTTGCAAAGACAACGGCCACATCAGCCTGCGCTGCAGCAGAAATTGATGTTTTCTCACCATTTAAAACGAACACATCACCCTTTCGCTCGGCTTTAAGCTTAATATTAGCTGCATCTGACCCTGCACTTGGCTCAGTTAAAGCAATAGCTACCATGGCTTCACCTGTAATAATCCGGCTTAACCAATATTGTGCCAGTTCAGGCGCTGCAAATTTCTCGATAATACTGCCATTAAGGCCAGCAAGGACTTGCACATAAGCGACGTTAAAGTCACCACGTGAAATTTCTTCTGTGATCAGCCCTGCTGTCACATAATCTAAGCCTAAACCACCGTATTTAGTCGACAACTCAGCCCCTATAAAGCCTAAATCACCCATTTGCTTTAACATGTCTCTATCGACAATATGTTTATCATCATTTGATTGATAATTAGGGAGTAGTTTTTCTTCTGCAAAGCGTCGAGCACTATCTTTTATGGCAAGTTGTTCTTCAGACCAAGAGAAATTCATGATTGTCCTATTGAATATAGTGTTAGCAACTAAAAGTTACGTAATGTAGATTAAAGCGTGTAAAATACTAACATTCGTTAGATTTAACAAGGGGTTTTTCAACTTTTCTACTCTTTTAAATTAAACACACAATAAACCAAGGATTAATAACCAATGACCAACCCACAGCAAGACAATATTTCGAGTACTCTCGCTAAGTATGCTTATGAATTTAATTTAGATAACGTGCCTGAGGATGTTCAGAAATACGCCTTAAACCTTATTTTGGATGGAACAGGTATTGCCTACGCATCGAGTCAATACTCTTTCAGTAAAATTGGTTTGGAGGCGCTTAGACTTTTCAATGAGCCAGGAGATCACTTGGTTTTAGGAACAGGAGAAAGGTTGCCCTATCGTGACGCTGCCTTGGCTAATGGCTTACTCATTCATGGGCTTGATTTTGATGACACACATGTTGCAGGTGTTGTACATATGACTTCAGCCGTTTGGCCATGCGTACTGGCTGTTGCTGAAAAGAATAACTCTAGCGGCAAAGAAATGTTAGCAGCCTACATTGCTGGCATGGAGGTAGGCGCACGTATTGGTATGGTTGCTAAAGGTGCATTCCACCAAGTCGGTCATCACCCAACAGGTATTGCCGGTGCTTTTGCCTGTAGTTTAGTGGCCAGCATGCTGATGAAGTTATCTGAGGAGCAGATGGTAATGGCACAAGGCATTGCATTAAGCATGGCCTCTGGTAATTTTGAATTTTTAGAGGATGGCGCGTGGACAAAACGTTACCACCCAGGCTGGGCAGCCGTTTCAGGCATTATGGCGGCTACCTTCGCAAAAGCAGGCTATATTGGTCCATCGCAGCCCTATGAAGGTCGTTTTGGGCTTTATAAAAGTCATTTGTTGGCACTAGAAGACGGTTGCGATTACCAGCTGGCAACACACGGCTTAAATAATATTTGGGAAGTGCTAAATGTTGGTATTAAACCCTACCCATCTTGTCATTTTACTCATGCCGTTA
>JAHRWG010000099.1 GCA_019090295.1 Cycloclasticus sp.
CGTTTTTGTTTGAAAAAAACAGGCCCCGGCGAAGTGGTTTTAATAAGTGCAGCGATGAGCAGCATTGGCAACGATATTAGCAATAAGATGATAGTGCTTAGCAATACATCCTCCATTCGCTTTAATGTGCTATCTAAACCAGCAAAAGAGGTTTCATAAATACTAATCGCGGTAATGCCTTGATAGTCTACCCAGCGTGAGTTAAGCAGGTTAAAGGTGAATAAATCGGGTACCAAATAAACCGATACGGTGCTATCGGCTAACTGTTCAGTTATGTGCTGTATTCGTTTTTCTGCGGCCATTGCTAAGGTGATATAAACAATATCTATCTTTCCTGCTTGGCAATCTTTTATAAGCTGCTGAATGCCTCCAACAACTACTGCTTTATCGTCACCTAAGCGTCGTTCATTATTAACATTAGCGTTATCACCTCTATCATCATAATAGCCAATAAACTTAAAACCGCTCCATTCCATATTGTTAAATGTTACCCGTAGCCTATCTGCCAATGGTGTCGCACCAACAATAGCCACTTTTCGAGTATTAAAGCCTTTGGTCCGCGCAAACCCTAAACACATTTTAACAATGACATGCCATGAAATAAGCTGAGCAGGGGTCAAAATAATCCAACTAATAATAAACGGGTGTTGATACAAGGCTGTCTTGAAGATGAGCATATCTAATACCACCAACACTAGAACACTCGATAACCATGAAAACAAAACTGCATACACTTCATCTTTTAGGGCAAGGCCACGCCAAGATCGATACGCATCTTTTGATTCGGCAAAAAAATTGAATAAAACAATTGAAATAAGCATCATTGGCAAATATAGCGGCAGCCATTCACCACTTAATAAATCTATGCACGCGAATAGTGTTAAAAATATAATGCTGCTATCAGCCAATTTGGCAATGGCATTAATTTTTGAATCGTATTGCCGTATTTTTCCCTGGCCCTGCATGTTATTACCTATCTCTTTACATTGTTGTTAACGTTCACCGCTAGTTTAGCGTAAAACGATATTTTATTTAAAATATCACTATAAAAACTCGTTTTAGGACTGTTTTAGTGGCATTTTTTTCAATTTCAGTTTTGTTTAATGTAACCACCGACCTTTCTTCTGGTTTAGTTTATTCGGCTTTTTACGTCTGCGCTAACCTTGGCTGGCTTCACAGCTTACGGGGCAATACCTTCATCGCTACCTCAATAATCGTTGAACGAATAACTGGCTAACAGAGTAACGTTACTTGCATTTTCGGGGGGCAGGTCTTTCGTTATTACATCAACATATTATTTATATCGTCTTTGAGCTCCTATGCTCTCGCCTGGTAGTACATACGGAACTTAAGTAATTATCGCTGTCGCGAGAACTTTGATTGCTTTTGCTTACCAAAATGCGCACAAGGCATAAGTCTTACATATGCGGATGACAAACAACCCCCAATTTGAGTAAAGCCAAACAAAGAAAAGGTACCCTAGTCTCAGTAAATAATTGTTCGGTTTCTCAGCCAAACCCGCTACGCTTAACCAATCTAACTTATTCAAAAAGCAATCATTTACTAGTGAGATAAAGAGCAGGGTAACTCAAAGGCATAAAATTAAATCATTCACACGTTCCGCTTAGAAACAAAGAATTACTTGCGATTAGGTCTTTCATCACTAATCATTCAGCTAGCGTGGTACCGTACGAAGAAAAACTAGCCTTATTCATATACTATCTAAGACCTTAGAGCTTTTTATTTACGGCTGTCTAACTCTTAAAAATACTGGGAACCGCGGAATTTTTTTATTGGTTAATCCATAATATTTAAACGTAATAAGACTGCCTATTTTAGGTGGTGATTGACGTTGTTGATCGGATAGCCCTGAACCGACATAAAACTTAAGGCCCGACGGTAACTGACAATGCAGTGAACCGGTTTTTCCGACATACTTTCCCTTCCCTTTTTTATAGGCAATGACAGTGCATTCAGCGTCTTGATATTGCTTGACCTTGAGCGATTGATTTGAACGCCCCGTAAGATATGGAACATTTGGTTTACGAACGACTAGGCCTTCACCGCCATTAGCGGTAATTTTTTCTAGTTGGGCATTTAAATGATCGGTTGACTGAACAATGGACTGTGGGATGACATGAATGAATCGGCTGGGACGGTGTTTTAAATAATTTTGCAAAACAGCAAGGCGATTTAATAAACCGCCTTGTTGATGCGGTAGTTCAAATACATGATAACCAATGCCTTGCCAGCGCTGGTCGGCTTTTTGTTGCCGAACAATCGAAACGATGTTTTCAAAGTCACCCCGCTGCGTCCACAGCTCTCCATCTAATGAAAAAGGCGGTAACGCTTCTAGGAACCATTTCGGCGCATCAAAGGGTATTCCTCGCCTGCTTTTCAGTATTTCCCCGTCCCAAATGGCACGCACTCCGTCGAGCTTTTCACTCATCAACCAACCGGTTACATCCTGTGAACTGTCATACGTTTTAAGCAATAATATATCCGTATCTTTTGCATAAACTGTATGACTAAAAAGAATGATTAAGCTAAGGAGTAGTTTCATTTGGATCCGTCCATATTTTTCTAGTCCGAGACAGTTGAGTTTAGCATTAATAGCCTTTTTACTATCTATGGCAAACCCGTATTAACTGATTTGCTTTTCTAGCGGGGCTTATACTCATAAATTAGGCTTTTTGCATGACCTAAAGTTCATTAATGAATTGGGACTTTATTTACTGGGCTTCCTGCCTCAGCACCAGTCTACGAATAAATAGTTTTGAATATTCAATAGCTTAGCTATTTATTGTTAGATAAAATTTTGATATGACCCTACTTTTTGGTAAGCGTTTAAAACGCTGCTGTGTATAATTTACTTTATATTTTTCGTGTGAAAGACTCTTTATTGAATCCCTTAGGTTGTCGTTTTAATGGCTTTTAATAATAGCGCCTTGCAAGACTTCAAGACTTTTAGCTCATTGCTTGTCCTTACGTATTAAATTACACACATAATCGCTATTATTAGCGTACTCACCACCCTAAATACGTTCAAGCACCCAATGACTCATTTTACCTGGTAGAAAGGTGCTCATTGCCGCCATCATTCTTACCATACATTTTTTCGAACCACAAGACGATAGTCTTTAGCACTCTTTGCCAAAAGGGTGTCGTGTATTTGTGTTAGGGAATTCTGGAAACATGATTTGGTTACCCTCTAGTTTTCTACTTAAAGCGTCGATTATTTATTAAGAGGGTTACAGGGTCCTAACTCTAACATCAACTTTCTTTGATGAAAAAAATGAGCAATCGATTTCATAAACTTTACCTAACTAGTCTTTCTATCATTTATCGATCACGGTATAGCAGCCGTCAAAACAAACCATTTACTATGCTGCGCCTAACTCGTTACCGGGTGTACATGCCATTAAATCATTCGTACTCGTGCCCTAAACGCTTTATCCGTCCGCGCAGCCATTCAAGCTCTTCAAGCAACTCTAATGCCAAAGCTGCCCCTGCTACATTAACACCCAAGTCACGCTCCATTCTCAATACAAAACGAATCCGCTGCACGCATATCCCTTGAAAACGCCAACTCTCAACATCTTCACCATCTGGCTCAACAATGCC
Organism: Cycloclasticus sp.; assembly: GCA_019090295.1. Taxonomy (GTDB): domain Bacteria; phylum Pseudomonadota; class Gammaproteobacteria; order Methylococcales; family Cycloclasticaceae; genus Cycloclasticus. Next base: position 3,625 of record JAHRWG010000099.1, read on the forward strand.
CTCTTCAACTATCTCAACGATTTGCTCAACAGGGGCGTCACAAAAACGACTTATTTGATTCAACGTCAACGACACGTCTTCCTCAACCACTTCACCGATAAATAATGCTAATAGATCTTTATTTGTCATGGTCACACCCCCAAGTGTGCACGAGGATTAAAAGCCAACTCTTCCTTCATTTTACGGTAAGCCGCTTTTGCTAATTCATTATCCGCTGGTGGCAGTGCTATTTGGATAATCACATAAAAGTCGCCCGATTGTTTACCCGGAACTCCTCGGCCTTTCAGGCGTAATTTACGACCAGACGATGAGTTCTCAGGGATCACCATTTCAACCGTACCGGTTGGCGTAGGTACTTTGACTTTAGTCCCTAAAGCAGCTTCCCAGGGTGCGACAGGAAAGTCGAGGTAAACGTCTCCACCTTCGATATGGTATAGATCGTGTGCTTGAAATTCAATTTGCAAGTAAAGGTCGCCCGCTTCACCACGACCCATGCCAGCGCTACCTTGTTTAGCTAACCGGATGTGCTGACCTTGTCGTATTCCTTTAGGAATATGAACATTCAGTTTGCGCTCTTTTAATTGTGGACGACCATCCGCGCTCAGCACCGTATGTTTTAAGGTAATGGTTCTCGTCGCCCCTTTATAAGCATCTTCAAGATCGATGACAACTTTCGCATGGGTGTCCTCTCCACGTCTATGAAGCTCTCGATTAGTTTGCTCATCAAAGCCACGTGCTGAGGCTTGACCATACAAACTTTCAAAAAAATCACTGAATTGTTCGGCATTAAATTGCTCGGCATCACCACCGTGAAACTCAAAACCCTGATCCCAATTAGGTGGTGGATGAAAATCCTGACCGCCTTGCCAATTTGAGCCAAGCTGGTCGTATGCAACTCGCTTTTCAGGATCTTTAAGAACCGCGTATGCCTCACCCACCTCTTTAAAACGCACCTCAGCATCGGATTCTTTATTAATATCAGGGTGGTATTTACGTGCCAATTTGCGATAAGCTCGCTTAATTTGAGCCTGAGTGGCATCACGTTCAACACCCATAACCTTGTAATAATCTTTATATTCCATAATGAGTTATATCTCTAATTTAAAATATACGACTAATGGTTAACCTTCTTCTAATGCCGCCTGGTATTCGCCCCTCATTGCTAGATGATTGAGGTAAGCTCTTTTCAAAAGAGATGCTTGAGCCGATTTAATGTTTTCAGCTTTTCCTTGCCAGACTTGTAAAGCCGTCTGCTGTAGTGCACGCCCGTAGGAAATGCTTAATTGCCAAGGGGCGGAGCCCGCTTGTTGGTTTATCGCGTTGAGGTTTGCCGTGGCTTCTTCGGGTGATTGCCCGCCAGAAAGGAAATTTATACTGGGTACTGCGGCCGGCACTGTTCGGCGTAGCACCTTAAGCGTAGCAGTAGCGACTTCATCGGGCTCTGCATGGCGACACGACTGGCCCGGCAAAACCATATTGGGTTTTAAAATCATCAACTCTAACCTAACATGATGACGATGCAGCACCTCAAAAACTGCCTGTTGAACCGCTTCGGTGACGGCTGCATGGCGTTCAATGTCATGATGACCATCCATTAATACTTCGGGTTCTACAATCGGAACCAGCCCTTCTTGTTGGCAAACAGCTGCATACCGAGCAAGCATTTCAGCGTTTGCTTCAATCCCATGTCGGCTAGGTGCATGCCCATCAATGGTATAGACTTCACGCCATTTAGCAAAACGTGCACCTTGTTGCTTGTATTCGCGCAGACGTTCCGCTAGTCCATCAAGGCCTTGTGTTATCAAATCTCCAGGGGATAATGCCAAAGGAATTTTTCCCTTATCAACCTTAATGCCAGGAACGATATGTTGAGCCCATGCGGCTTCAGGTATCGTTGTAACATCATTAGTCTTTTGCCCAAGTGTCTCTTCAAACAAAATAATACCACTGATGTACTCACACAGACTGGGCGTCGTCACCAACACCCTACGCCAAATACGCCTCGTTTCTTCTGTGGAATCCACCTTTATCGCCTTAAAACGTTTGGCAATCGTCGGTTCACTTTCGTCGGCAGCAAGAATCCCACGGCCTTTATGCACCATGTCTCTAATAGTGGCTTCAAGTTCGTCCAAATATTGCACCTTAATCCTCCTTTAGTAAACTAATGGCTGCTTAGTGTCCCCGATGAAATAACGTCGCATGACATTTTGGGCAAGGTGGCACTTTTCCTGCTTTATGAAAGTGCAAGTTCTCTCCACACTTATCACACACCAATGTGCCCGCTCCTGTTATCTCACCAGTACGGGGTTGCATACGTCTATCTAGCTCATTTTTTAAGGACAATGCCTTAATTTTTGTCTGGTCAGCAGCACTCAATAACTTCTCAAGAGCAACACTTTTTAGTTCATCAATTTCAAAACCAAGCCAATCTTTAAACTCAACACCCGCATCAGATAGAAAGTGTGTCGCTTCATTCACATCTTGCTTTAACCACTCGGCTAATTTATCTGCATCTTGCTGACTCACCTTCTCTAATTCAACCAGTTTAAGCTTCGCCTCATCAATAAACGTGTTTAATGCCAAACCTGACACGTCTTTAGTTTTGTGTAAACGCTCAACAGCATCTTCAAACATACTTTCATAAACAGCACCAAGTACATCAATTAGATCCTTCGTGTATTGGCTTTTCATATAACTCTCCTATTTAATCGTGTCTATTTATATTACCACCAATGCAGAACATCTGGGTTGAAGGTGTGCGGGGGTAGAGGGTACAAGCAACATAACAGATGCTGGAGATAAAATGCCCTATAGGAGCATCACTGTCACTAGTACATTCGATGTTTAAACAGCCACCCTGCCATAGCCAGTGAAAGTAAGGCGATAATCAGCATCGGCCAATACTGAGGCCACAACAGCGCAAGCCCTCCTCCTTCCATAAAAACTGACCTAATGATAATTAAAAAATAACGTAAAGGGTCAAGCCAAGTTAGGTACTGTACAACGTCGGGCATATTCGATATTGGTGTTGCAAACCCTGATAAAACAACCGCTGGTACCAGAAACAAAAAAGCACCCAAAATGGCTTGTTGTTGGGTCACACAGACAGCTGAGATCATTAACCCTACCCCAACAGCTGATAGTAAGAAAAGAAATAGCCCAAGGTAAAGCGCTATCAAACTGCCCCGCAGGGGTATATCAAACCAAAGTACCGCCAACGTAATAATGACGACACCTTCCAACAAGCCAATGAATAAGCCAGGAATCGCTTTACCAATTAAAATAAACAAGGGGTGAATAGGCGTTACTAATAATTGATCAAACGTTCCTTGCTCTCGCTCCCTTGCTACTGAGAGTGCAGTAACAATCAACGTAACAACCAGTGTCAACAAGCCAATAATGCCCGTCACAATGAACCATTGTGAGTGTAGATTTTCGTTGTACCAAGCTCGCGCTTCTATTATTGCTGGTGGGCCTTTTGACTGCCTATCGCTATTCCATTGGCGGTTCAGCTGAAGGACAATTTCACTTATATAATTCTGTGCAATGAGGGCTGTATTAGAGTTACGACCATCCAACAGTAACTGAAGACTAGCGCTTTTACCCTTAGCGATGCGGGCACTAAATTCACTGTTAATGTGCAAGACAAGCAATACCTCTCGGTTATCAATCAAGGCAGAAATATCTGATTCTTTCTCAATCGTATACTTAACATTAATGTTAGGCGAACCCGCTATATGGCGTATCAGTTCTCGAGAAGAAGCCCCCCTGTCCTCGTTATAAATGGCAACCGATATGTCATTGAGGTCATACGTAGCTGCATAACCAAAGACCAAGAGCTGTGCAATCGGTGGCCCAATCAAGACAAAACGACTACTTTTGTCTCGCAGAAGCGCTAAAAGCTCCTTTAATACCAACCCAACAATTAATAAATATGTGTTTTTCAAGGCAGCTTACTCCAGACTTTTTCGGGTTTTTTTGGCGACTAGC
>JAHRWG010000100.1 GCA_019090295.1 Cycloclasticus sp.
AATGAACCAGCCTATAGATAACCCGCAGGCAATAACCAACTTAATAGGCCCGCGTCAGCATTTATGTGCGCACACTCACCATGGCTTAAAGGTCATGAATACTGATGACATTATTTATTTTAGAGCTGAGCATAAGTATGTCCAAGCCGTCAGCCGTCATGAGTCTGTTTTATTAGACGACTCGCTTAAAGCCCTAGAGCAAGAATTTCATGCCACTTTTATTAGAATCCATCGCAATGCGCTGGTTAACATTAATTCAATTAGTTCAGTTCAAAAATCCTCATCTGGCCAACTTCATTTACATTTACTGGGCACGGACACAACTCTTATTATCAGCCGCCGCCACCACGCTAAATTAAACAAACATCTACGGCAAAGAATTGCTTAACTCAAAATACTCGTTCGCACTGCTATAATGCAGCTACATTAACAAATAAATACAGAAAATGCCGCTTATCCGAATTGCAACCCGCCGTAGCCCTCTTGCCCTTTGGCAGGCAGAACATGTTGCTAGCTCGCTCAAAAAGTCTCACCCCTCATTAACTGTTGAGCTGGTCAAAATGGTCACCCAGGGTGATAAAATTTTAGACACGCCTCTCGCAAAAATTGGTGGCAAAGGCTTATTTGTTAAAGAACTTGAGCAGGGAATATTGAATGGTGACGCTGACATTGCAGTTCACTCGATGAAAGATGTGCCGGCTCAGTTGCCTGATGGCTTAGAGATGGGCGCTATATTATTGCGCGAAGACCCCCGAGATGCGTTTGTTTCAAACCACTATTCAAATATCCAAGAGCTCCCTCAAGGTGCTGTTGTAGGGACATCTAGCCTAAGACGACAGTGTCAGTTACTTAACTTAAGGCCCGACCTAATCATTAAATCGCTCCGTGGCAATGTTAACACCCGCTTAAAAAAACTAGACGATAATGAGTACGATGCCATTATCCTTGCGGCAGCTGGTTTAATACGCCTTGGGTTTGAAGAACGAATAAAAGAAGCCTTGCCGATCAACACCATGCTGGCCGCAATTGGCCAAGGTGCCATCGGCGTTGAGTGTCGTCAGGGTGACCAGGCCACACTAAATCTCATTAAGTGCCTTCACGACCCTGCAACGGCCATTCGAGTGAGTGCCGAACGCGCCATGAACTTTACCTTAGAGGGCGGCTGCCAAGCGCCCATTGCTGGCCATGCGCGCATCAAAGGTTCTACCGTACGCTTGCATGGCTTAGTCGCTGAGCCAGATGGAAGCCTCCTTATTACGGAGCAATTAGAGGGGCCGCTAGAACAGGCCGAAGAAATAGGCCACACCATCGCCCTTCGTTTATTGAACAATGGCGCCAAAGCTATTTTAGATAAGCTTTACCACCATGCCGACCCATGAGCCTAAAAAAAATGTTCTGGTCACACGGCCAGCTGAGCAAACGGCTAACTTATCAGCCTTATTAACAGAGGCAGGTTTTCAGCCCATTCTTTACCCAACTATTGGTATTTTTCCTGCACCCAACCCACTCGTGGCGCAGCAAGTCCTTAGTAACCTTCCCTTTTATAATTACGTCATATTTATTAGCCCTAATGCGGCCTTGCAAGCCGATTTGCTTTTACAACAAAAGTGGCCGTCACTCGGCGCAACAACACTAGTGGCCATCGGCCCTAAAACGGCCTCAACATTAAATCAATTAGGGCAGTCACCGCTTATTATTGCCAACAAGCCTTTCAACTCGGAGGCTTTACTGGACCAACTACCCACACATAGCAAACAGCTACGCTGTTTAATCGTAAAAGGCCAAGGGGGGCGACAATTTTTAGCTGAGCAGCTCAAAAAGAAAGGCATGCACGTCAGCACACTCGATGTTTACTCTCGCGGCCTTCCCCAACCAACCCAGGAATTATCTAGCAAGACCATTAGTTATGTCACCATCACCAGTCAATTGGCTTTAGATAACTTATACCAGCTTATTCCTGAAAAAATGAAGACATTGCAGCAACACGCTACTTTTGTTTTTTACAGTCAACGCATTGCCAACTATGCTTCTCAACGGGGCTGCCATCAATGCCTTATTAGCCATGAAGCAAGTGATGCTGGCTTAGTCTCCGCCTTACTTAATGCTAAAAAATAACTATTGCAAGCACCTCTTTTATACTAAAAACTGAGCATGCATTGAAGAATTTATTCTTTAAAGAATCAAAATAAACACGTTATACTCTTTATTTTACATCCTTGGGTAACCGTGATGACTACCAAGCAAGAAAAAACTAAACCGCAAACGCCTAAACCAGCTGACAAGCAAGGGCAACCAACAGCGGTAATTAAAAAACCCTCCAATGTTCTTGCTTGGTTCACAATACTGTTAGTTTTCATTGCTTCGGGGAGCGGTTACTTCGCCTATATTCAGCTTCAGCAACAAAGCATGAATCAGTCAGGGCTCTCTTTAAAAAACCACCAAGATGCTCTCAATCAGGTGGCCTCACTACTTAAAACTAATCAGTCATTAAGTGCCAACCTAACCGCCCTGACTGAGCAGTTTAATCGCGCTCAACTCATTTCCAATGACAAAGTTGCACGTATAGAAAAGCAAGTGAGCAAAAACAAGCGACAGTGGCTCATTGCAGAGGCTCAATACCTTGTTAACCTGGCCAATATTCGCCTCCAATTAGTCGGTGATGTTGAGACTGCGATTATTGCTTTACAGTCGGCAGATACTCGCCTCAAACAAAATGGTGACCCATTAACCTTTAAAATCCGTGACCAGTTAGCGAAAGAAATAAGCCGTTTAAAAAATGCTCCTCAGCCTGATTTAGTCGGCATTTCCGCCCAGCTCATTGCGCTAGAGTCACTGGTCGGCCATATGCACGTTCACACACCGCATGCTGGTAAGGCTCAAGCTGCTCACATAGGCTCCTCTCCCAGCATGCCTCAAAGCGTCCAAGAAACCATTGATAATGCATGGGAAAACTTTAGTAAGCTTATTGTGATTCGTCGCCATGACAAACCATTAGCTGCCACCATGACCCCCCAGCAAGTTGAGCTCATTAAGCAAAATTTGGCACTCAAACTGGAAGCGGCTAGGCTTGCCTTAATTAATCAGGATCAAGCCTTATACCTAGCGTGTATCAATATTACGTCACAATGGATCACCGACTACTTTGACCCCACAGACAAAACCGTTGTGTTAGTAACAAGCGAATTAGCTCAGTTAAAAGGCTTGACCATTAAGGCCAGCTACCCCTCCATTGCCTTGTCATTAAAAATGCTAAATGAACTGCCCATTTTAGCGATTGAAGAACAGCAAACAGTCTCGTCCAAGGCCATCGCTAAAGAACAAGAAAGCAAACCACTCGCAAACCCCAGCACCTTACAACAGCCCGCCACTGAATTGCCATGAGATTAACGTTAACCTTTATTAGCGCCCTTATTATTGCAACAGGGCTGGCATACTTAGTTCATATAGACCCTGGTTTTGTTTTATTAACGTATGGCAACATCTCGGTTGAGACATCACTAGCCGTCCTAGTTTTTTTAATCTTTATTAGCTTTATTATTGCCTACCTAGGCCTTCGGATTTTCTTCAATATCAAAAAGATGCCTAAGGCGCTCACGCTATGGCGAACTCAGCATAAACAAAGCCGCTCACAACGCGAGTTAAATGACGGCTTAATTGACGCTGCCGAAGGCCATTGGAAACGCTCTGAGAAACGTTTACTTAAACATGCGTCGCAAAGCGCCACCCCCTTGTTAAACTATATAAGCGCTGCCCAGGCTGCCCAATCCCAGGGTGCTTATGAACGTAGGGACCAATATTTAGTCAAAGCGACAAAGGCATTGCCAGCGCAGACACAGGCTATTCAGTTAATGCGTGCCGAACTTCAGTTTTCGGCTGGCCAATTGGAACAAGCGCTGGCCTCTTTGCAACAACTTCATACGGACAACCCAACACAACCAGCCGTACTTGTTTTATTGATGAAAACTTATCATCAACTCAAAGACTGGGAAGCATTGCACTTATTGCTTCCGTCAATTAGAGCCCATAAAATGATCGCTATCGAGCAGTGGAAATCTATTGAAAGTGACATGCTGACCCATTTATTTAACAAGCCTGGCTTATCATTAACGTCTCTTTGGAATACGCTCGATAAGGGCCAGAAAACCATCCCCGCTTATGCAGCAGCTTATGCCGAGTCCCTTATTCAAAACCAGCAAAGTGAACATGCTGAGAGCATCCTTCTAAAAAGTCTTCATAAACAAGTCAGCTCAAACTTATTGAGACTTTATGGCTTGTTAGACATTGATCGAAGTAAGAAAATTCAGCAGTTAGAAAAGTGGTTAAAAAAGGAACCGTCACATATCAATATGTTGAATCTTCTTGGCCAGTTATGTCTGCAGCAAGGGCTTTTAGGAAAAGCAAAGGGCTACTTAGACAAAAGTCTTTCGATCAAACCTAGCACTATGGCTTACTTATTAATGGGCCATCTCCATGAAAAACAAGACCACCCTGCGGAGCAAGCCAGCCGCTGTTATAAGTCGGGCTTAGAGTTAAGCTTAGATCTGCCAGTGAGTCAAAACCCACCGTCGCTAAACGGACCAGGCAACTCTCTTCCAGCAAAGTAACTGACCGGTCACATTATTCGCTAAGCTCACCCAAACCAAGCTTAGCCCATAGGTCATCAACCTTTTGCTTAACTGCAGCCTCCATCACAATGGGTGCTCCCCACTCTCGACTTGTTTCACCCGGCCATTTATTAGTCGCATCCACGCCCATTTTTGACCCCAAACCTGATACTGGCGAGGCAAAATCCAGGTAATCAATAGGGGTATTCTCTATGACCGTCATATCTCGTGCTGGGTCAACTCGCGTTGTCATCGCCCAAATAACCGACTCCCAGTTACGCACATCGATATCGTCATCGGTCACGACCACAAACTTTGTATACATAAACTGGCGCAAAAATGACCAAACACCAAACATCACTCGCTTTGCATGGCCAGGGTATTGTTTTTTCATGCTCACAATAGCCATTCGGTATGAGCACCCTTCAGGGGGCAAATAAAAATCCACAATTTCCGTAAACTGTTTTTTCAGTATCGGCACAAACACTTCATTCAATGCTACCCCTAAAACAGCGGGTTCATCGGGTGGTTTGCCGGTGTAGGTAGAGTGATAAATTGGGCTTTTTCGGTGAGTGATTCGTTCAATAGTGAAAACTGGGAAACGCTCTACTTCATTATAGTAACCGGTGTGATCACCGAATGGGCCTTCATCAGCCATCTCATCTGGGTAGATATACCCTTCCAAAACAAATTCTGCATTGGCTGGCACTTGCAGATCGTGCGTTAAGCAGCGTGTAATATCTGTTTTTGAACCGCGCAACAACCCTGCAAATGCATACTCTGACAAACTATCGGGTACGGGTGTTACGGCTGCTAGTATACTCGCTGGATCTGCTCCTAATGCTACTGCAACTGGAAAGGGCTCACCTGGGTTCGCTTCTTGCCAGGCCTTAAAATCTAAAGCACCACCACGATGCGCCAACCAACGCATGATCACTTTATTTCGACCAATCACTTGTTGTCGGTAAATGCCTAAGTTTTGCCGTTTAGCGTTAGGGCCTTTGGTAACCACTAGTGGCCAAGTAATTAATGGGCCTGCATCACCTGGCCAACAAGTTTGTATTGGCCATTTTGCCAAGTCCACCTCGTCGGCCTCAATAACAACTTGCTGGCACAAGGGTTTTTTAACCTCTTTAGGTGCCATATTTAACACCTGCTTATAGATTGGCAGCTTTGCCCAAGCATCTTTTAAGCCCGCTGGTGGTTCCGGTTCTTTAAGCGCGGCCAGCACCTCACCGACACCGCCTAATGCTTCTACGCTCTCTTGCCCCATACCCAAAGCAACTCGCCTAGGTGTACCAAATAAATTGGCTAAAACTGGCGTTGAGTACCCCTTAGGGTTTTCAAACAATAGCGCTGGCCCTTCTTGCCGAAGTACACGGTCACAAATTTCCGTCATTTCCAAATGCGGGTCAATCTCCTCAGAAATTCGTTTTAACTCACCCAACTCTTCAAGTTTTGAGATAAAATCACGCAAGTCTTTATAATTCATAAGCTCCTTTAAGGCTGTCGGTCGTTCATTCCAATCACAAAATAACATTTATACACACACGAAGATATGCAATACGATGTAGTCCTTGATGTCAGCGGCTTAAACTGCCCCCTCCCCTTACTAAGGCTCAAACAGTTTTTAGCAAAAACCGAGAGCGGGTCTGTTATCAAAGTCATTGCCACTGACCCTGCTGCGCATTTGGACATCGGTGTTTTTATCGATAAGTCAGTGCATCAAATGCTGTCATTTAATCGCGATGACGATTATCAGTATTTTTATATTAAAAAATTAAGTTAAGCACCATCGCTTGGCTAAATTCGAAAGCCTCCGTGCTTTTTAAGTTGCCGTCTATCCTGAATATATACGCCCAGAAATACACCTGCAATAAGGCTTATTACAGTGATACCCAACAGCGTTATAAAGCCCAGACCTTGTTTGCTTTTTGAACGTTCAGTGGGTGCTAACAGCTCATAACCTACTTTAGATCTGTCCGTGCTAAGTTCAACCCCCTTTAATAGGGCACTAGCCGCAGGTGGTTCTTCTACTACCAACTTTTGTTGCTTATTTAAACGTTGCTCTGCTACTTCCAATCGTCCTTGTAATTGCCTATATTTACTTTGCAGCTCTAACAGCCTTACGTTTGCGGGTATTGTCTCGGTTATGAGGCGCTTTTCAACCCAGCCAGTACTCTCATCGACTAATTTAATGTTTAAAAACTCACCTTTTTGCGCCAAAACCTCAACCGGTGTGCCACTTGGCAGTAGACCAACCGGCTGCTCCTGATCACTCGGCTTGGCATACATTCCCGCTAATAGTTTATCGGTAATATGTGCTGAATGAGCCAGTAGCGGCAAGCAGAGCAATACCATTAAAAGCCGTGCGAGCATGTTAAGTCGTTATGCCCGTATGCCGAAGCAAGGCATCAATGGTAGGCTTTCGTCCTCTAAATGCGGTAAACAGTGTTAAGGCATTCTGGCTACCACCCTTTTCTAAAATATTGTGTAAAAATGAGCGGCCCGTCACTTGATCAAAAACCCCCTTCTCCTCAAATAAAGAAAACGCATCACTGGATAACACCTCAGCCCATTTATAACTGTAATAACCAGCACCATAACCGCCTGCAAATATATGTGAGAAGCCATTTGGAAAGCGATTAAAGTCAGGGGTCTTAACCACACTCAGTTGATTTCTAACTTGCTGAAGAATACCGTTAATGTTTGCACCTTGCTGTTTATCACATTCAAGGTGAATACGGAAATCGAATAGAGAAAACTCTATTTGCCTCACCATTTGCATGCCTGCTTGGAAGTTTTTTGCCGCCAACATTTTATTAAATATCTCTTTAGGCAACTCTTCGCCCGTTTGGTAATGCCCTGAGATGAGCGGCATAGCGTCTAGCTGCCAGCACCAATTTTCCATAAATTGGCTGGGCAACTCTACCGCATCCCACTCAACACCATGAATGCCTGACACACTTAAGTAATCTACTTGTGTTAATAAGTGATGTAAGCCGTGACCAAATTCATGGAACAGCGTTTCAACTTCACTGTGAGTTAACAACGCAGGGTCTTCTCCAATTGGCGGTGTAAAGTTGCACGTTAAGTATGCCACTGGCAACTGCAGGCCATTTAACTTTTTAAAGCGTGTGACACACTCATCCATCCATGCGCCTCCGCGTTTGTGAGCTCTTGCATATAAATCGATATAAAAACGCCCTCGCTGCTGGCCAGACTCATCACAGATGCCGAAAAACTGTACGTCTTTATGCCAGGTATCCACGCCTTTCAGCTCAGATATTTTGATGCCAAATAATTTTTCAACCACTGAGAACATTCCCGGCAAAACTCGGTTAACCGGGAAATAGGGTTTGACGTCTTCTTCTGCGAATTGGTACTGCTGTTCTTTAAGTTTTTCAGAAAAATAACTCAGATCCCAAGCTTCCAAATCCCCCTGATGGCCCTGCTCTTTGGCGAACGTTGTTAACTCCGCCATGTCCTTTTTAGCCATCGGCAGGGAGCGTTCTGAAAGCTCATTCAGAAGTTGTAAAACATCGCTAGGGGACTCTGCCATCTTAGTGGCTAACGATAAGTCTGCATAACTCGCAAAGCCCAACAGCTCTGACTTTTCATGCCTCAACTTAACAATATCCGCCATAATTTGTGAATTATCCCACTGCTCGGATGCATCACTTTGATCGGATGCTCGCGTAACAAAGGCACGATAAACCTCATGCCGCAACGACCTGTTATCCGCATAAGTCATCACTGCTAAATAACTGGGAAATTCCAGTGTTAATAGCCAACCCTCTTGCTCCTTCTGCTCTGCAGCCTGCCGCAATAAACTCATGGCAGAATCGGGAAGCCCTTTTAACGCTGTTTCATCCAGTATTAGTTTGCTCCATACATTGGTCGCATCCATCAAATTTTCTTCAAACTGATTACTTAATAATGACAATTGCTGTGAAATATCCATATACCGCTTTTTCTTAGCGGCTGTTAGCGCAACACCAGATAGTTCAAAATCACGGATGTCATCATCAATGATTTTCTGCTGCGCTGGGTCTAATAGTGCATATTCATCCCCCTCTTTTATTGAGTGGTAGGCATCATACAAGGCTTTATTTTGCCCAACTTCAGTGCTGTACTCGCTCAATTTAGGCAAACAAGCTGAATAGGCCTCTCGCCACTCATCATTGTTCATCACTGAGTTCAAGTGGCTCACCGGTGACCACATGCGGCTAAGCTGATCGTCCATAAGTTCTATAGGGTATACAAGGTTAGCCCACGTATAAGGGCCACCATTGGCTAATAGTTCTTTCAGCCTTTTCTTATTATGTGCTAGTAGCTGATCGACAGCTGGCTCAATATCAGCGGCTTTAATGGAGGAAAAGGGTGGTAACTCAAATTCGTCTAATAAGGGGTTTGGCATGGGGGTCTACACATCAAAAAAACATCATGTTCGCATAAACTACCTGTTTGAGTCACTATCCAAAACGGATATTAAACATCCAGGCCGCCAAAACCCCCATTGCAAAAAAAAGTGTTAGGGCTAACCATGAGCGATATTTAAAGTGCTGAATGAGTTTTTCCTCATCTTTTGCTGAAATTAAAAAAGGCTGCCGAGGTCCTGCCGGCTTCCTAATGACATGGTTCACGCTCTGCTTTCCAGGCTCCAACTGCTCTTGAACGATTTGTTTCTTCGCTAAAATCACCGCCTTATCCCACTCATTCGGTTCAATTTCTCCACTACGGTCTGTATCAAACCGATTCAGCAACTGCTGAGGTGCTTTCTTCCAGCTTTTTAATAATGCCATTAACGCTTCTTGTTGATGGCTTGGCTCAAGTGGCTGATGGGTCTTAAATTCTCCGAGAACATATAATGGGTCACCTGCGTGGATACGCTTTTCATGATAACGGTAGCGCTTACCAAACGAAATAGGCCTAGAGCTAAAGCCACGGGGGCCCGCACTAGGGTGCGCTGTACTGCCATACCAGGTATCCGATACTGAATGAATCACTTCTGCATCATCAGGGTCAATAATCGCGTTACCTGTTATACCCTCTAAAAAGAAAACCCCTTCACTAACCCCTGTTTCATGAAGCCGCCATGTTGAACGTCTTCGCCCACGCACATAGTGTGACTGTTTTTCTTCAACGGTATACTCATACCAAACACAATTGACCCGGGTTAACGGCGCAATAATAGGGTCACCTGGCAGCAACGCTGCGTGGCCTTTAAATTCGTTATAGCCTTGTGCCGCTGAGCGGACTAATGACGTCGGCATATTTTGCATCATTCGGTAACGAAAAGAGCACCGGAAAAAATAATATAGGCACGCTACGGCGGCTAAGCACACCAATGAAGAGTACAACCAAAACTCTTCAACAGGTAACCTTAATAGTTCTTGAGAGGCTTCGCCGATCATTCAAATAAGGCCTTCACATTCACATCCGTTAGCTCAGCATCTTCAAAATCAAGTAATTCAAATGGTATAAATTTGAAGAAGCGAGCAATCAAGATATCAGGAAATTGTTCAATTCGCACATTATTGATATTGACGCTTTCATTATAAAACTCACGCCTATCTGCAATATTATTTTCTAATTGGCTGATCCGTTTTTGTAACGATTGAAATGACTCATTCGCTTTCAGATCTGGGTAAGCCTCTGCCACGGCAAATAAATTCATCAAGCCTTGGCGCATTTGTGTTTCTGCCTGCCCTAAAGCCCCCACATTAGATTGCCCCAAGGCACTCGACACACCTGAACGAGCGAGCATGACTTTTTCTAGCGTCTCTTGCTCGTGCTTCATATATTGTTGGCAGGTAGCCACCAATTTAGGCAGCTCATCATGGCGCTGCTTAAGCAACACATCAATATTAGACCACGCTTTAGACACACTGTGCTTCACGCTCACCAAGCTGTTGTATAACGCGATACCATAACCTGCGGTAACAACCATCACAGCTATGCCTATAAATCCTGATACACTCATGTTTTTTCCCATTAAATATTACTCGCTAGAGTATAGAACAGGAACTCTCTTATGCCCGCTAAATCTTTTGATGGTCAAACCCCATCACTCAACAACTCCACTTTCATTCACCCAAGCGCCGTGGTCATTGGCAATGTTGAGCTGGCTGCCGATGTCTCTATTTGGCCCCTGGCGGTGGTTCGTGGCGATATCCATCACATTAAAATTGGCCAACGCTCTAACATTCAAGATGGTAGCGTGCTGCACGTCACTCATGCTAGTGACTTTAACCCCAATGGCTACCCACTCATTATTGGTGATGACGTAACGGTTGGGCATAACGTCACCTTACATGGCTGCAATATTGGTAATAAATGTTTAATTGGCATGGGAGCCATTGTTATGGATGGTGCCATCGTTAACGATAACGTTATGATTGGTGCAGGTAGTTTAGTCCCCCCAGGAAAGGTTCTCGATAGTGGTTATTTATATGTTGGCTCTCCAGTAAAAAAAGCACGTCCCATTAATGAGAAAGAAGAACGTTTTTTAAGTTATTCGCCTCAAAACTATGTTCGACTTAAAAACAAGTACTTAGCCGAGCAGCAATAGTTATTTTCAACTAAGCTTTTCAGAGGCCTAACACTTAAAAAAACAAATTATGAATGAATTTACCTTTGCTCGTCAGCCTATTTTAGATGACGAATTGCAACTATATGCTTATGAGTTTTTATATCGGCCAAGTATCACCACCACTGCTAGAACACACTCGAGTACGAGCGAAGTACTCGTCTCGTCCATTATTGACTTGGGACTAGAGAAAGCCAGCAATAATAACCCTGCGTTCATTAATATGTCTTATCAAGATATTATGAGTGAGCATATTGAAGCTCTGCCTGCCGACAAGCTTATTTTAGAACTACTCGAAGATATCACCCCTGATGATGCACTCGTTGCACGTGTAAAAGACTTATCCGACAAAGGCTTCCGCTTTGCCTTAGATGACTTTGTTTACAGCCCTGATTGGGACCCTTTAATTGATTTAGTAGGCATTATTAAACTTGATTTAACCATTAGCAGCTTCGAAGAAAACAAAACTTTAATCAATAAGCTCAGCAGTAGAAATATCGTCTTCTTAGCCGAAAAAGTAGAGACTCATTCAGACTATCAAGCCTATAAAGATATCGGTTGTACATTGTTCCAAGGCTATTTCTTTTGTAGACCTGAGACTCTAAAAGGCATTGCGCTAAGTGCCAATAGCCTATCAAAAACAAAACTACTGTCTATTATTAATCAAGCGACTATCTCATTTGACGAATTAGAAGAAACCATCGAGAAAGACCCAAGCCTCACCTACTTATTACTTAAGTACCTAAACTCAGCACAGTTTTCTTTTGCAACAAAAATTGACTCTATCAAGCAAGCAATTGTTATTTTAGGTTTAAACAATATAAAAAAATGGTCTACCCTCGTCACCCTTCGTAATATTTCATCCAAACCATCAGAGCTAGTTAGGCAAGCCTTAATTAGGGCAAGACTGGCCGAACTGCTCGCCATCAACAGCAAGCAGAGTAATAGCAGTGGTTTTTTTCTTACGGGACTCCTATCCGTTCTCGATGCCTTACTCGACACACCTTTAAAGACAATTATTCAGTCGATGCCATTAGACGCTGACATCAGCCTTGCTCTACTAGAGCATAAAGGTCCAATGGGTAAAGCCCTTCATTCAATTTCGCTGTACGACAGCGAACAAGAAGAGGAGGCTGGGCAGAATGTATCTGCCTACTACCTTGAAGCATGCCAGTGGGCCGATCAAGTAATGAGCGCAATGAAAGGCTAAACATGACTACCGGTGGCCCTCTATGTTGAGTTTTTTAGCTAACGGCTGCTCACTGAATATGCAAGCCCTAGATTAAACTGCTCGTCAACAAGTTGCTTATCGTGCTAATCTAACAACTGTAACCCGTTAATAAATGAGCCCGTCATAGAGGAGAATAAAAATGGAACCCCGTTTGTGCTTAAGATCCCCCTTAAAACTTCCTGTTACTATCGTATTCAACGATAAGAAAATTGACTGCACTAGCAGAGACTTCAGTTTAGGTGGGATGTACCTAGAAACAGACGACTCATTTGTTACTGTCTCTTATACACATCTGACGCTGCCGACGAACTC
>JAHRWG010000101.1 GCA_019090295.1 Cycloclasticus sp.
CAGTCACTAAGCAGTAATGCTTTATGGCTCAGCAGCTTAATATTCCTAGGCTCGGGTATATTACTCGCGTTAACACCCTGTGTTTTCCCTATGATTCCTATTCTGTCAGGAATTATTATTGGCCATGGAAAGAACCTCTCAACACAAAAAGCCTTCTATTTATCGCTCAGCTATGTTCTTGCCTCTGCTGTCACTTATGCTGTTTTCGGTGTGTTAGCCGGTTTATTTGGCAGTAACTTACAAGCGTCTTTTCAAAGTCCCTGGGTTATTACCGCGTTCAGTTTTATTTTTATTTTGCTCGCTTTGTCTATGTTTGGGCTTTACCAGCTGCAGCTCCCTAGCGCTGTTCAAAATAAATTATCTCAGCTGTCACGGCACCAAAAGCATGGTTCCCTATTAGGCAGCGCAATCATGGGGGCCTTATCAACCCTTATTGTAGGCCCTTGTGTTGCTGCCCCTTTAGCGGGTGTACTCATTTATATCGGGCAAACAGGCGATGCTGTGCTAGGCGCTTTTGCATTATTTTCCCTTGGTCTAGGCATGGGTATCCCTTTAATCATTATTGGCATGTCAGCTGGGCGATTATTACCCAAAGCTGGGCATTGGATGGAGCCGATTAAGTACCTCTTTGGTGTTATTTTAATTGCCCTTGCTATTTGGCTAATGGAACGTATTCTGCCTGATGCTGTTGTGCTTATTTTATGGGCTTGCTTACTGATTATTTGCGCTGTTTACCTTAAGGTCATTGATCGCTTGCCACATAATGCATCCGGTTGGCAACGGTTATTCAAAGGCCTGGGGGCTATCTTCTTCATTTATGGAATCATTTTAATATTAGGCGCGGCCTCTGGAGGAAGCAGCCTACTTAAACCACTTTCAACATTTAATCTTGACCAAACATCAGTTGCAAAAAAATCTGCTCTAGCATTTCAAAAAATCAACAACTTGAGTGACCTAGAAGAGGCGCTTGCAGGCGCTAAGAAAAACCATCAAACAGTCATGTTGGACTTCTATGCCGATTGGTGCATTTCATGTAAAGAAATGGATGCATTTACGTTTAGCGACCCTCAAGTTCAGCAAGCGGTTAGTGATATGCTTTTATTACAAATAGATGTGACCGCGAATAACGACAATGACCGCGAGTTTTTAAAGCAGTTCTCATTGATAGGCCCACCCGCTATTTTATTTTTTGATGAACAAGCTAAAGAGCTGACTCAACATCGCGTTATTGGCTATATGCCTAGCCATGATTTTTTAAACAACTTACGCGTCATTAGACTTAATGAAAAAGGTTAAGCGGTTTCGCCCCCTCTTTTTTATATTGTCTGCCTTTTTTCTAGCACTCCTTTACGTAATGCCCTTTGGATCTGATAAAAAGGACCACTCTCTAGAAATACTTAACCCCAATTCCACTCCCTTTTCCTTGCCAGACCTCGATGGTAAGGTGCGCTCGATTAGGGAGTGGGATGGCCAATATATCATCCTCAACTTCTGGGCTACGTGGTGCCCACCCTGTCGCGAAGAAATCCCAGAGTTTATAAGCCTTCAGACGAAACATGCTCAATCGGGCCTACAATTTATTGGTGTTGCCATTGACGACCCAATACCGACTAAAGCGTTTTCCCAGCAATTAAACATCAACTACCCTATTTTAATTGGGGGCATGGAAGGTATCACGCTGGCAAGACAATATGGCAACCTAAGTAATACCCTACCTTTTTCAGTCATTATTAACCCAGCCGGCAATATCATTGCTAGAAAAAATGGGGTGATGAGCGCAGCCTATATTCTAGAAAAAACTCACCTTTCAACCAACTAACTCCGTCTATCTTGCTTATATTTGTCATTATCTAACGAGAAACGAGTATTTTTGTGGACTTTCTAGCTTGGCTTTGGCAAAATTCCACTAGTCATCCGATTAAACCCTCATCCGGCATCGGTTTTTACACTTAAATTTTAAGCAAACGTGCTATGGCAGTAATTTCAGTTATTAATGGTCCTAATTTAAATATGTTAGGCACGCGTGAACCTGGAATTTACGGCGCTCAACGCTTATCAGATATTGAGAAAAATTTAACTCAGCTAGCTAAACAGCACCAGCATGAGTTATTATTTTTTCAAAGCAATGCGGAGCACCAGTTAATTGATCATGTGCATCAAAGCCGTGATAACAATGTCTCCTTTATTTTATTGAACCCCGCGGCATTTACCCATACAAGCATTGCTTTACGTGACGCTTTATTAGCTGTTGACTTGCCTTTTATCGAGCTGCATCTATCTAATGTTCATGCGCGTGAACCCTTTCGTCAACACTCTTATTTTTCAGATATTGCCCAAGGCGTTATCTGTGGCTTTGGCCCAAAAAGTTATGAACTGGCCCTGCTTGCAGCCCTCCCTTTACTAGAACAACCATTACGAGACTAAAACTATGGACATAAGAAAAGTTAAAAAACTCATCGAACTTATCGAAGAGTCTGATATTGCTGAAATTGAAATTCATGAAGGTGAAGAGTCTGTTCGCATCAACCGCTACTCATCAAGCCAACCAGTGGCTGTCGCCATGTCCCCAGCACCAGCTGCGGCTATAGCTTCTCCTGCAGCAAGCCCTCAAGCAGCTCCGGCACCAGCCGTTGTAGAAACATCAGGCCACACCGTTACATCACCCATGGTTGGCACTTTCTATGCATCACCAGCGCCTACCTCACCCGCTTTTGTTACGGTGGGTCAAACCGTGCAAAAAGGTGACACGCTATGCATTATTGAAGCGATGAAAATTCTTAACCAAATTGAGTCAGATGTCTCGGGAGTTGTTAAATCAATCCTTTCCGACAACGGACAAGCCGTTGAGTTTGACCAACCTCTATTCATTATTGAATAACAGGCCTTTTACTTAACATCCATCGACGAGAGAAATATGTTCGATAAAATTCTTATAGCTAACCGTGGTGAAATTGCACTGCGTATTCTACGCGCCTGCCGTGAGCTAGGCATTCAAACTGTTGCCGTTCATTCATCCGCTGACCGTGACTTAAAGCACGTTAGGCTTGCAGATGAGTCCGTATGTATCGGTGGCCCATCATCAACTGAAAGTTATCTAAACGTGCCGGCTATCATCAGCGCCGCTGAAATCACCGATGCAGAGGCCATTCACCCTGGTTATGGCTTTCTCTCTGAAAATGCTGATTTTGCAGAACGTGTTGAGCAAAGCGGCTTTACCTTTATTGGACCAAAGTCTGAAACCATTCGCCTAATGGGTGACAAGGTCTCAGCCATTGAAGCCATGAAAAAAGCCGGTGTTCCGTGTGTTCCTGGATCTGACGGCCCACTAAATGATGACAGAGATCGCAATATCCGTATTGCACGTGACATTGGTTACCCGATTATCATCAAAGCTGCGGGCGGTGGCGGTGGTCGAGGTATGCGAGTGGTTCACACCGAAGCAGCCTTACTAAATGCCATTTCATTAACTAAAACTGAGGCCCAAAACTTCTTCGGTAACGACATGGTTTACATGGAAAAGTTCCTTGAAACACCTCGTCATATCGAATTCCAAGTATTGGCTGATAAACATGGCAATGCTATCCATCTCGGTGAGCGTGATTGTTCCACTCAGCGCAAACATCAAAAAGTCATTGAAGAAGCACCAGCTATTGGTATTAGCGAAGAAGTCCGCCAAGAAATTGGGACTCGATGTGCAAATGCCTGTGCAGAAATCGGTTACTTTGGTGCTGGCACATTTGAGTTTTTATATGAAAAAGGTGAATTTTATTTCATTGAAATGAATACCCGTGTTCAGGTTGAACACCCCATTACCGAAATTGTTACCGGTGTTGACATTGTTGCTGAACAATTGAAAATTGCTGCCGGAGAGCCATTAGCTTATAGCCAAAGCGATATAAAAATGACGGGGCATGCCATCGAGTGTCGCTTAAATGCTGAACATTCAAAAACATTTATCCCATCACCTGGCAAAATCAGCCAATTACATATCCCTGGTGGTCCTGGCATACGCGTTGACACTCACATTTATAACGGCTACACGGTACCTCAATATTATGACTCGATGATTGGCAAACTCATCGCATCAGGTAACTCCCGTGAGTCGGCGCTTGCGC
>JAHRWG010000102.1 GCA_019090295.1 Cycloclasticus sp.
CCGAGATCTACACCCTAGAGTTCGTCGGCAGCGTCAGATGTGTATAAGAGACAGCGAATAACTTGTTGGGTCACCCCCTGATCCAGCTCAACAATTTTGACGAACTTTTCAGCCACTGAAACAAACGTGCCTATCGCCAATTTCTCCCCATTCTGACCCCAAACCTCAGAGAAAGCCTCTTTAAGTATGATTTGTTCAGTTCCAAGGTCAACCACTGGGTCGATATATGAAACCGTGTAGTCTTGCCTATCAACAATATCAAACACACGCTGCTTCCACTCATTCATGTCCACCGCTCTGTCTTCTCCATGGCGAATAAAATAACTATTTTCACCAATCATTTGCGCTTGCTCATAAGCTTCTTTCGCCGCTAGCAGCATGTTATCCGTTGAACTAAATTGGTCAAATTCGGTGACGCCAATATGAGCAATATCCGTAGTATGGTATTTTTCACCCAATTCTGAAAATGACTTGCTGAGTGATGTTGCTAAACTTTCTGCCGCATCTACTCCACCTTCTCGAGCTAAAATAACAAACTCGGAGCCTAGCAGCCGGTAGGCTGTTAACTCACCAAAGCTAGCATTTTTATGGCTCTCTTTTAAGATGGCAGAAAATTGCTTAATAAACTGATCGACGGCATTTTCATCCAGTTCTTTAACCAAACGTCCTAATACATCAATTTTAATTAAAAGTATAAATGCCTCAGTGTTGCTAGCAAAAACCTCTTTCATATCAAGTTCAAAGCTATTCTTTTTATTCAGCCCTGTTAGCTCATCCAGTTGTAATTTCCTTCCTAAGCCTTCTAACTTATTATTTAAATTTTTAATAACCTGCTCAAGTTTTTTTGACATACTGTTCATTGAGCTCGCTACCTTTCTAACTTCTAACGTCCAAGGTAATTTTTCAATAACATTAAAGTTTCCGTTTTCTATCATCTCAGCCATCTGCCCAATATTCTTCAATGAAGACAACGTTATTTGCAAAACCAGAAGTAGCAAAGTCACCGAGCCGACAAAGGCTGCTAATGAATAGTAAAAGCTTGTTTTCACTTGGTCATACAATTTGAAATAGGCATAGCCCGGGTTTATAGCAACGCTCACCACACCACTAATATTCCAGCCCGAACTAATTTCGCTTTCAGCAACCGCCGTTTCCATGGGTAACAATTGAATGAACCAGTTAGGAACCGACTCCACAGCCTTACTACTAGTTAAGGCAACCAACACATGTCCGTCCACATTGCTTAACTTAACTTCTTTATAGTAGCCTCGATCAAATATTGCATTCATCATGGTTTGAAGTATCGGGTCTTTCTCATCTGCCATATATGGGCTTAGTGATAAGCCTAATGATGTGGCCGTATCTTGCGCATGAATCAGCGATTCACCTTCTAAATAACTTTTAATATTGTTAACACTCAGGATAAAGTTAACACTAAAAATCATTAAAAATAGCGTTGAGATAAGAATTAATAATTGCTTAGATAAAGACATAGTCGGCCTACCTTATTAAGTGATTTTATTGTTTACAATAAATTATTAACTATAGTCTTATTTTATGAATTTTTCTTGTCCCGTCCCTATACCAGCGGTATTTTTTGGGCCGATCAGAAGAAGCAACAAGTAATTTACTAACACAAGCTTTATAATAGCTAATCTCTCATTTAACAATGCCTCTTATGACTTCGACGAATGCTTTTTACGCCCAATCTGGCGGTGTTACCGCTGTTATTAACGCCAGCGCCTGTGGCCTTATTGAAACTGCCCGTCAAAACCCCGATAAGATCAACAAGGTCTATGCCGGAAGAAATGGCATTATAGGGGCACTAACTGAAGACCTAATTGATACCAGTCTTGAGTCAACTGAGAATATTGCAGCCCTACGCCATACTCCATCTGGAGCCTTTGGTTCTTGCCGGTACAAACTAAAAAGCTTCGAAGAGAACAAAGCACAGTATGAACGTCTTATTGCTGTCTTTAAAGCACACGATATTGGTTACTTTTTTTATAATGGCGGTGGTGATTCGCAAGACACAACAAATAAACTGTCTCAATTAAGTGAGTCAATGGGCCATAACTTGCGTTGTATCGGCATCCCTAAAACAGTTGACAACGACTTACCCCTTACTGACAACTGCCCTGGCTTTGGCTCAGTCGCAAAATATGTCGCCGTGTCAATTCGTGAAGCAGGCTTTGATGTTGCTTCGATGGCTCGTACCTCAACCAAAGTATTTGTCTTGGAAGTCATGGGGCGCCATGCCGGCTGGATTGCTGCAGCGGGTGGCTTAGCTGCTGAACAAGAAGGCGAATCACCTCATATTATTCTTTTCCCAGAAGTAGTTTTTGATCAACAAAAGTTCCTAGAAAAAGTAGACAAAACTGTTAAGAAACATGGTTTTTGCTGCATCGTTGTTTCTGAAGGAGTAAAAAATCCAGACGGCCAATTTTTAGCAGAGGCAGGCACACGGGATGCTTTTGGGCACGCACAATTAGGCGGAGTTGCACCGGTTGTTGCCGAGATGATAAAAGCAGAGTACGGCTATAAGTACCACTGGGCTGTCGCTGATTATTTACAACGAGCGGCCCGCCACATTGCTTCTAAAACGGACGTTGACCAAGCCTACGCTATGGGTAAAGCGGCTGTAGAGCTAGCGCTAGAAGGGAAAACAGCCGTTATGCCAACCATTGTTCGTACTAGCAATCACCCTTATCAGTGGACAATAGGTTACGGCGAACTAAAAGATATTGCCAATGTAGAACAAATGCTACCTGAGCACTATATTACCGAAGATGGCTTTGGCATTACCGCTGCCTGTGAAGAATACTTACGGCCGTTAATTAGTGGTGAAGACTACCCGCCTTATGTAAATGGCTTACCCAGCTATGTTCGCCTAAAAAACTTACCGGTTGAAAAAATCCTCAATACGCCATTTGAAGTTTAGTTAACCGTCAGCGTCAACTAACATGCGCTTATCATATTGGCTGCACATGGCATTTATTTGCCAGTAGTCAATTTGATGATGCATCCTTATTTAAAGCCAGCAATGAAACGTTAGATATCTGACTTTAGCTTTTTTGATAAACGCTTTATCCTTAAGGTCATGAACAAAATACTAAACCTTGTCTCACGTGGTATGGCACCCATCACTTTATTGTGCGCGATACTTGCCTTTTATCAACCAGCTGTTTTTTTAGTTTTCAAACCCTATTTTTTATGGCTTTTTTCTGCGTCAATGTTCGCTTTAGGGCTGGTATTGAAGCCCCTTGAACTTAAAAACACCCTTAAAAAACCAAAACCTATCGCCATAGGCGTGCTGAGTCAATACAGCATTATGCCCTTGTTGGGTGCCACTGCCGTATGGGCTGCCGGCTTACCACCCGAACTCGCCTTAGGCGTTATTATTGTCGGCTGCGCACCTGGCGCAATGGCCAGTAATGTCATTGTTTTTCTTGCTGGTGGAGCGGTTGCTTTTTCGGTTACATTAACGACTATCGCCACTTTTTTATCTCCCTTACTGACGCCTCTTTTAGTAAAATTTCTGGGTGGTGCTTACCTGTCCATTCCTTTTTGGCCCATGATGCAGACCATTCTACTGACTGTATTATTTCCCCTGATTCTCGGAATGCTGGCCCGAAAAGTGTTGGGCAACTACTCAAAACCACTGGTTGAATTTGCTCCAACTCTGGCTTCAGTGGCCATTATCATTATTTGCGCTTATGCAGTCGCTGCTAATCATGAGCGCTTAACAAGCATCAGCTCTTCTCTGTTCATCGTTATTATTTCCGTCAACGCATTGGGGTATTTATTCGGTTGGCTTGTCGCTAAATTTGCCCAGTTCACTGCCTCGTACCGACTAACCCTTGCGATTGAGATTGGTATGCAAAATGCCGGTTTAGGGGTCGCATTGGCCTTAAAGCATTTCTCACCTGAAACTGCTTTGCCAGGTGCATTATTCGCTGTCTGGTGTGTATTAACGGGTGCTGGCGCGAGTGCATGGCTTAGGCGCAAGCAAGCACTAAAAGAAAACGTATTAAGTTAGTAAGAATTTAATACCCTAGCAGGTCTATTGTTGCAACCAACAACAAGGAAATGCCATGATCACTGTCTTTAATAAACTACAGGCAATACTCAACGGAACTCGCTCAATCGATTTCTTAGCTCCCCTCGCAATACGGCTATATTTAGCGCCCATTTTCTGGATGGCAGGTACTCAAAAACTCACCGCATTTGACAGCACCGTCGACTGGTTTGGAAATACCGAATACGGTTTAGGGTTACCCTTCCCCTACTTAATGGCCGGGCTCGCCACTTGGGCAGAAATAATAGGTGCTATTCTGTTACTTATTGGCTTGGCGGTACGCTGGGTATCTATACCATTAATGGCGACTATGCTGGTTGCTGCATTAACTGTTCACCTTAAAAACGGCTGGTTAGCCATTGCTGAAGGAAGCGGGTTCTTTGCAAGCGAGCAAACAGTTACCGCTGTAGAACGGCTTAGCATTGCTAAAAATATTTTACGTGAACACGGTAACTATAATTGGCTGACAGAAAATGGTAGCCTTGTCATACTTAATAATGGTATTGAGTTTTCAGCCACTTATTTTATTATGCTATTAGTCCTCTTTTTTATAGGAGCTGGCAATTATTTAAGTGTTGATTACTGGCTTGCCAAACACTTTCAACGCAATTAACCAAGGGCCTCTTAAAGCCTTTCACTTAAGCGGCTGCCAACATCTAAAGGGGTAGGGGTAGAATGGGTAATTTTTTATCATCAAATTTAATGTCTTTCTTATCTACATTCATTGGAATAGCAAGTACCGTCTTTATTTTCCTTTTAGGGGCAGGGCTTTTATACGCCACCTTTCTTTATGTAAAAGATCGGTGTCAGACTAAGTCTACTATTTTAAGGAACTACCCTTTAATTGGCCGCTTTAGGTTCTTATTTGAAAAAATCGGTGAGTTTTTAAGGCAGTACTTCTTTGCTATGGACCGTGAAGAATTACCCTTTAACCGAGCGCAGAGGAGCTGGGTCTACCGCGCTGCAAAGAATATTGACTCTACCGTTGCCTTTGGCTCTACAAAAGACCTACGCCAAGCTGGAGCCATTATTTTTATTAATGCGGCCTTTCCTTCCCTAGAGGGAAAAAACACACCTTACCAACCAAGTTTAATTGGTCCTTTTTGCAAATA
>JAHRWG010000103.1 GCA_019090295.1 Cycloclasticus sp.
AACTAGACATTATGCCACTTCCTAAAAGTAACGCGCCTCGTCAGCATATTCACACACGTCAAATAACCTGCGAAGGGTTTCAGCGTGAAGACTCCCTATGGGAAGTTGATGCACATATCACCGACATTAAAACCTATGATATTGATAATAGTTTTCGAATGAGCATTCCCGCAGGTGAGCCTGTGCACGAAATGTGGATACGCCTAACTGTTGATGTGGATTTACTGGTTCATGATTGCTTAGCCGTTACTGATCATTCGCCTTATGCTTGCTGCCCCGATGTAACACCTTTGTTTAGGCAGCTAATTGGTAAGAAAATTGCACCCGGCTGGACACGTTTAGTCAAAGAGTTAGTTGCGGGTGTTCAGGGTTGCACACATTTAGCTGACTTGGTTGGCCCAGCCACCACCACTATTTACCAAAGTATGGCGGGGATTACTAAGGGTAAATGTGACGCTGAGAAGTCTCGACCTTTTTACCTTAATGGCTGCCATGCATGGTCATCAGATAGCGATCAAGTGCTTGAGTTTCATCCGGAATACTATACCGGCACAAAGAAAATACCTGACTAAACTAGATTATTCACTTAATCTCACGGGCTATCTAGCCGCCTTGAAGCGACATTTTTATAAAGTATTTTGCTATAAAACCGACCATTCCAAGCCCTAGACCACCAAAAAGGGCAATATAGGCCCACTTACCCCCTTTTGATTTACGAGCCAAGTCAAAAACTATAAAAAACATGAATAAAATCAATATAGTAAAGCATATCTTTAAAGAGTAATCTTCAAACTCTGCTATGGTCATGTAGTCAGTTATCATCTATGGTCATGTAGTCAGTTATCATCCCAGCTATTCTCTTGCGACTAAACCACTTAATATATCAAAATAAACACGCTGGCATAAGGTTTAGTGGCCGCTAAGAACTTCTTTTATAGGGCTTATCGCTTGCTGGCCTGACTCGAATTATGAGCCGAACGTTTATGAACGAGTATCTAACGCCTCTGAACAAACAAAGGCGTTAGAAGCAGTATTTAACCAATCATACTGTAACCACCACTAACACTGAGTACCTGACCTGTCACATGGCCAGAGGCAACGTTGGATGACATAAATAATACGGCATTGGCTAAATCGGTTGGCTTACCTACTTTTTTAAGTGGCAAGGCATTAGCAATGGCAGCAAACTGTTCTTCGGTAAACATAGAATCTTTTTTTGCCCACATGCTTTGTGAACCAACGTCTTCATCTTCTTCAGGAATTGTAACGCCCGGACAAACAGCGTTACAGCGTATCCCAAAACGACCATTTTCACGTGCTAATGATTTCATTAAACTGTTGATCCCTGCTTTTAAAGCCCCGTATACGGCTTCTTTAGGCTCACCTTGACGACTGGCATCTGAACTTAGAGAAACAATAGAACCCTTCGTTTTATTTTTCAGCATCACCTCTAACACTGAATGCGTGCAGTTTAAATTACTCACAAAATTAACCGCTATTAGCTTTTGCCATAACTCTGGTGTTGTTTGGGTAAAAAACATTAAATCATCCCAACCAACGTTATTCACTAATACATCAACACCACCAAACTTTTCATCGGCTGCTGCTACCATGGCTTTTACCTGGCCAAGGTCAGTGACATCTGTTTTAACCACTTGTACACCCGATGCACCTTTCTTAAGGGCCAACTCTGCCACTGTGTTTGCTTGCTGCTCATCGATGTCTGCCAGCGTAATATTAGCGCCTTCTTGTGCAAAGGCTAACACAATACCTCGGCCAATATTTGATCCGCCACCGGTCACAATTACTGACTTCTTTTTTAATCCCAAATCCATGCCGTACTCCTGTTTATATAATTAATGTAATGTCTTAAAACCATAAACTGATTCACACTTTTTTATCAGTTTCACAATGCCTTCAATGGTTTCTTCTCGTGCATAGTGATGTGGCATATGCCCAACACCTTCAAGTAAAAGTTCTTCGGCTGGGTGCACCAAGTGAGTTTGTAATAATGACAAGCTTTCTTGATAGCCATAGTCATCAGCTTGCCCAAACACTAAAAGCACCGGGCAGCTAATTTTTTTTAATTCCTCAACACAACTCCAATGGTCAAATGCCTTGGACAACCAAGCATTAGCCCATCCGTAAAACAACGCCTCGGTTGCGTCTCCATGATAAACGGATAGCTTTGCAGCCAAATTGCTATTTTCATAGTCATCGATCGCCTGTTTAATGCCTCCACGAACGGTTGAACTGGGGACTAATGGTGGTGCTATTGCGCAAATACCAACAACCCTATCAGGCATGTAAGCTGCCGCCATTAAAGCGATGGCTCCACCATCACTATGCCCTACTAGGATCACTTTGTTTATCCCCCATTCGCGTAAAAGGTCTGGTAAAACCGTACCCGCTTCATGGTGTCTATAATCGGTGTCTCTTATCTCTGTTAATTGACCTGACTTGCCATGGCCAAATCGCTCATAAGCGACCACGGCTAAGCCTGTTTTTTTGGCGATTGCTTCTGGAAAGCCTTTCCATGTGTCAAGACTATCTAAGCCGCCATGCAGTAGAACAATACAAGGTGTCTCGTCTATCAATTCCCCAAAAATACTGACTCTGAGAATGTGACCACCCTGTTTAATGACTGTCTGTTGTTTTTGCATGCTTAAGACTTAGGCTAGAAGGGCAACAAGCCCCCAATCTAACACTTGAATATCCAGTTCATTGCTCGGTGCATTGGCTCCACGCTCCGCCCAAACCTTAACCTGTAAATCAACCAGACCTCCTCCATTTAAACAGGCGGTTTTCTTAACAACGACCAACTCTGTTCTAAGAATATCACCTTCAAAAACAGGTGCTAAGTGATCGCAATGTCGCCAGGCTAATAGCGTTAAGATATTAGGCATTGCTCGTAACACTTGTGCCGCCGCTATTGAAATAGTATGGCCACCATAAACCAACCGCTGACCATAAACACTGGCACCAGCGTCGGTATGTGTCATGGCCATATTTAAGGTTAAACGGGTTAACTCAGGTGCTAATGTAACGGTATCTCGTGCTTTAATACGTACATTGACGCCCTCTTCCACTTGATCAAAGTGCTTGCCACTAATCGCTTGTCGGAATGCGGCTAAATCCCAATCATTAGGAATAGCAGATAATAGTGCTTCATGACTAATCTCTGCTGAAAGCGCCCCTAAGTCATCGCTGTGCCCTGTTTCGATATTAGGGTCTCGACAAGGAACCATTGGGCAGCGCCAGAAATGTAAAATTTCACAGCCTGCTTGGTCTTTTACGCATATCTCTAGTACCACCATGCCACTGGCTGCTCGCCCCGGCTTTGCTTTATTTTGCCGTAAGGCCACCACTTGTGTCGTTGTCGTTAAGGTATCACCAAGGTAGACAGGCTTTTTTAACACCAAACCTCGGTAGAATAAGTTCCCCATGACGTTTTGGGTGGCATAAGTGCTTTGCCCAATGGCAACAGATATCACCATTGATGGGTTAGCAACCGCTGTGTTTTTTCCGGTTATAGACAACGACAAGTGTTGATCTAAAGGAAGCCTTAAACGGTCTCCAAAAATCATTTGATGCACCGTAGCATGACTATTATTGATGGTCACTGAGGGTGCTTGCTCTAGGAACCCACCTTTTTTAAAGTCTTCAAAATATGGACCTTCAATTAGTACCTCTTTCATTCTTTTATCTCTTTTTCGATGGCGGCTTGATACCGCTGAAGAATACTTTTTTGGGCCAGTATAACCGGCAAATCAATCATTTTATTTTGGTAACTAAAGACCCCAACACCTTTTTCTTGTGCCTCACCCCATGCCTGTAGCAAGTCTCTTGCGTAGGTCATTTGCTCAGCCGTTGGTGTGTAGACAGCATTAATGGTATCGATCTGTGCAGGGTGAATACACAGCTTTCCAACATAGCCAATATTAATCCCAGCGTCCGTTTCTTCATGAATCGTGTCAATGTCACGTATTTCTGCACATATATTATCGATAGGCATACAGCCGAATGCTCGCGCTGCTAACGCTATTTGACAACGTGCATGGTAAATGGCCCCCGCCATTGGGTTTGTATTAGGCAAACCCATATCTGCAGCGAAATCAATATGGCCAAAACACAGGCCATCCGTTGGGGCTAAGTTACTGGCTATATCATTGGCCGCTAACACGCCACGAGCTGATTCAATAATGGCAAAAATGTTAACGACCTTTTCTCCAATGCATGCCCGTACACTGATAATATCTTCAGCAGACTCACACTTTGGTAGCATAATATTACAACAGCCTGCCGCTAAAATAGCCTGTACATCATCTTTAAACCAAGGTGTATCAAGGCCATTCACTCTTACAATAAGGTGTTTGTTTTTATACGCGTTTGAATGAAGTGCTGCCACGACCCGTTGCCGTGCAGCTGTTTTTTCAGCTGGCGAAACCGCATCCTCAAGATCAAAGACGATGGCATCAGCATCCGTAGTCGCTGATTTTTCTATATGTTTTTGAGCATGACCCGGTACAAATAATAGCGAGCGGATCAATTGGGGTGTTTTTATCATGTGGTTAATATTTATTAAGTGGTTAGTAAGACCGTGGCATGCCTAAGCTTTTTTCTGCAACATAGTTAAGCAGCATTTCACGGTTAATGGGTGCAGTTTTCAATAATCGAACAACCGAGTACATATCGTATAAGCCATAGTCATTAGTAAAGCCGTTGCCACCAAAGCACTGAATAGAAGCATCAACTGCCTTGATGCCAGCATCGGCAGCGGCGATTTTAGCCATACTCGACACTTCCCCCGCTGGTTTATCATTATCGACCAACCAAGCGGCTTGTCGCGCCATTAAAGAGGCTAACTCCACCTGTGTTTTCGCCTCTGCTAAAGGATGTTGTAGCCCTTGATAGGCACCAATAGGTCCTTTGAATACAACTCGTTCGGACGCATATTCAGCCGCCAGATTCAACGCTAAACGGCCCATACCCGTACAAATAGCGGACACAACAATTCGCTCAGGGTTTAATGATTCAAATAATATATCAAAGCCTTTATCAATGGTGCCAACAATATCGTCGTCTGTTAGCTCTACCTCATCAAAAAAGACTTGGAACTGTTGCTCAGGCAATACGACACCCATTTCTAAAGGGGTCATACTGACACCTTTTGCCTTCATATCAACCACGAACAAAGTAAAACCATCTGTTTTTTTATCAACGTCTGTGTGTGGTTTTGTTCTGGCAACCACCAAAGCATAGGCCGACTCATCGGCGCTGGTAATAAAGGTTTTCTGGCCGCTTAAGTAATAACGTTCGCCTTTCTTTTTTGCAATGCTATTAATTTTAATGGTATTGGTGCCAGCAGTTGGCTCGGTAATGGCAAAACAAAATAGTTTTTCACCACGACAGGCATCGGGTAAATATTTTTGTTTCATCGACTCGCTGCCGTGGTCTGCAATAACCGGCAAGGCCATGGTTGAACCGACAACTAGCGACAACAAGGGTATGCCATTATTAGATAAC
>JAHRWG010000104.1 GCA_019090295.1 Cycloclasticus sp.
GTGTCAGTACCTGTGATAAAAAAACCGCTCACTAATTACGCCCCATTATTAACTGTTTATTTTTGCGCATATGCATACACGGCTTGAAATGTCGCTGGAATACCTTTATCGGTTCGCAGCAGTTCATAAGCTGACAACATAGACTTATACACGCCTACACCGGTTAAGCCTTTTTGCCGATGTTCATTGATATTATGAGCACCCATCCCCTTTAGGTCTAACATCAAATCTTTAGGACTAGGGTAGTACATAACAATCTCTTCATAACAAACAGATACTTCCTTAAAACCAGCGTCCACCAAGTAGCGTTCAATAATATCGGCAGGCATAAAATCATTTACATGAATTGAATCATCTATCGTACCCCAAGCATTTTTTAACTCAAAAAGAGTTCGCTCCCCAAAGGTACTAAAAACAAACACACCCTCATTTTTTAATACTCTCAATGATTCTCTAAATGCTTGCGGCAAATCCGAGCACCATTAGTAGGCTACATTGGAATAAACAGCGTCTACCGACGAATGGCACAGTGGAAGTTGTTCCGCATCGGCGCATACTAGCTGCGTACACTGGAGGCCTTGCATGGCCATTTTTGTTTGCTGTAACATATCCGCTGAAATATCTAACGCATAGAGGGTGTCAATATCCTTTTGTTGACTCAGCTGACCACTCAAATACCCTGTTCCTGAACCTATATCTAACGTAGTTCGGTGGTCTTGAAGAGGTGACACATTAAACCGACTCAGCAAGCCATCCCCTATCGTTCGTTGAAGCGCTGTGAATCGATTATAGCGTGTAGAAGCATGGTCAAATGAGCGACGCACTAATGATTTATCAAAGGTATTCACTCAGTCAACTCCTGTTCTGAAAAGAATGACTGCAGCCGTTGAGTAAGCTCAGTTACGTGCGATAAAAAAGGCACATGCGTTGCTTGTTCAATAACACAGCCGTCTATATCCGGCTTTTCCAACCGAGAAAATTTAAGCACATCGACTGGAATCAGCTGGTCTCTTTGGCCCAGCACCATTAATATTGGAGTGGTTAACCTAGATAACGCGAGTCTAAGATCAAGCTGTTGCAAGATATTCAAACCACTTTCCAACCCTTTAACGGTTGTTTTTCTTAAGGAGTGTTTTAATTGCACATTAACCTTTTTTGGCGACTCCAGTCCCTTCGTTTGTAACCTTAAAAAATGCTTAATTGTTGCCTCAGGGTTTTCCTTCAGTCCAGCCTTAAAGGCCAGTAATACATCTGGTATTTGGCCACAGGGCCAGTTATCTGATTGAGTAAATTTAGCTGAACTTGCCAGCATAACGAGTTTTTTAACACGGTTTGGGTACTGATCAGCATAGGCTAACGAGATCATCCCTCCTAGCGACCAACCTAACAAATAGCAGGAACTAGGCAACTGCCTTGCCATTGCTTGTAAAATATCGTCCAAGCTCCAATGGTCCTCATAAGCACTATCACCATGCCCTGGTAAATCTATACAAATTAGCCGGTAAGAACGGGCTAGATGACTTGAAAAATCACCCCATGCTGCCGAGCTCATCGCCCAGCCATGCAACATCACTAACGCTGGGCCTTCACCCTGTTCATGAATCGTTAACTCAAGCATAAATTGCCTTTTCTAGCACTGATAACAGCTTATTAACCTGTGATTCAGTGTGCGTCGAAGACAGCGTAATACGCAGCCGCTCAGTGCGCTTAGGCACCGTTGGATGGCGTATTGCTCCAACTAAAATATGAGCATCTCTTAATTGCTCACTAACCGACATAACGGCTTGGTTACTGCCTAAAACAACAGGTTGAATTGGAGTATCAGAAGGCATTAGGTTCAAACCCAATTGCTCCGCCCCTTGTCTAAATTGTGCAATCAAGCTCGCTAGCTTTTCGCGCCTCCACGGCTCTTGCTGGCACAAGCGTAGGCTTGCTCGCGTCGCAGCCATTAAAGCAGCGGGCATCGCAGTGGTATAGATATAACTGCGCGACCGCTGTATTAGCATCTCAATCAAGTCATGACTACCGGCAACAAATGCCCCCGCCGTTCCCAACGCCTTTCCAAAAGTAGCCATCAATATGGGCACTTGCTGCTGGCTTAGCTCAAGCTGTTCTAATAAGCCTCCGCCCCTTTTACCCAGCACACCAATCCCATGTGCATCATCTATCATTAGCATGGCGTTAGATTGCTTCGCTATGTTAACTAAAGAAACCAGCTCTGCAGCATCACCGTCCATACTAAAAATACCATCACTGACGATAAGCTTCTTCTCAGCAGTTGACTGAGTTAGAAGCTGCTGAAGTCGCATCATATTGTTATGTGGGTAACGTCTAAACCTTGCCCCGCTAAGCTGCCCGCCATCAATCAGTGATGCATGGTTAAGTTTATCTTGGAAGAGATCATCCTTTTTATTGATAAGCGCCGATATAACACCCAAGTTAGCCATATAGCCAGTCGAGAAGAGAAGCACTCTGTCGCGGCCAGTAAACGCTGCCAGCTCCTCTTCTAATGCCGCATGTTCATAACTGTGACCACAAATAAGATGCGCGGAACCACTGCCCACACCATACTGATCGGCCGCACACTTAAAGGCAGCGATCACCTCTGGATGATTGGCCAATCCTAGATAATCATTACTTGAAAAATTATCATACAACGCCCCCTCAATATCCACCTGCGCACCTTGTGGCCCTTGGATCAATTGATGTGAACGATACAGCTGTTGTTGTTTTATCTCATCAAGCTGCGTAGAAAAGTCCCAACCATCCATCAATATTAAACCGTCGCAGGGTGTAGACCTAACCGTTTAAATAATTGGTGATCGGCACTTTCTTCTGGGTTTTCGGTCGTGAGTAGTTGGTCCCCATAAAAAATAGAGTTCGCACCCGCAAAAAAGCACATCGCCTGCATTTCATCACTCATGTCCGAGCGACCCGCTGATAAACGAACTTGCGAACGCGGCATTAGGATTCTTGCAACAGCAATGGTTTTAATAAATTCTAATGAATCAATCGCCTCCACACCATCAAGCGGGGTACCTTTTACCTGTACCAGTTTATTAATCGGTACACTTTCTGGCGGATGCTCCATATTAGCCAGTGTTTGTAGCATCTTAGCTCGATCGTCAGTTTTTTCTCCCATGCCGACAATACCGCCACTGCAAACATTAATCCCAGCACTTCGCACGGTGTCAATGGTATCTAGCCTGTCTTGGTAGGAGCGTGTGGTAATAACCTCTTTATAATACTCTTCTGATGTATCAACATTGTGATTGTAATAGTCTAAGCCGGCATCTTTTAAGCGTTTTGCCTGACTATCTTCCAACATCCCTAAGGTGACACATGTTTCCATGCCTAAGGCTTTGACCTCTTCAACCATCTTTGTTACTTTATTTAGGTCCCGGTCTTTAGGGCTTCGCCAAGCAGCGCCCATACAAAAACGGCTGGCACCATTGGCTTTTGCTTGCTTAGCTGCATCGACAACGGCTCGTATTTCCATCAGAGCCTCTTTTTCAAGCCCCGTATCATAACGAACACTTTGTGGGCAGTAAGAGCAATCTTCAGGGCAAGCGCCCGTTTTTATACTTAGCAACGTGCTAATTTGCACAGCATTGGGATCAAAGTTTTCTCGGTGAATGGTTTGCGCTTTAAACAACAAGTCATTAAATGGAAGGTTAAATAACGCTTCTATTTTAGCGAGAGGCCAATTATTTTTAACGATATTCACCGTCGCTCTTTTTTGATCGCTAAGCACTTCTGATGGTATGCTCATATGGAAAACCTTTGTTATAGTCTAAAAAGTAGCCATGGTACATTAGGTAGAAATGTTGTCAAAATTAATTTCAAAACTTGTGAACAAGTGGCTAAATAATATACATTTATTTTTTTACCCCTATACATGCGTTATTTGCGAACAAGCCGCTTATCAATCTTTAGACTTATGCACTGCATGCCAGCAAGAACTTCCTCTTAAGCAAACTTGCTGCACTATCTGTGACATTGAATTAACCACGTCAAATGCAATCTGCGGCCGATGCCTGAAGAACCCGCCTTATTACGATAGGGTCTTTACCCTATACCGTTATCAGCAGTCGGCGCGCTACCTGGTCCATGCTCTGAAGTTTCAATCTAAACATCAATGTGCACGCATAATGGGCAGCTTGATGGCAAAAAAGTTCAAGCAACATCATATAAAGCCCGATGCAATTATTGCCGTTCCTCTACACCCAAAACGGTTAAGAGAACGCGGCTTTAATCAGGCCGAAGAGATCGCACGGTATATACATCAAGCGACAAACATA
>JAHRWG010000105.1 GCA_019090295.1 Cycloclasticus sp.
AAAATAGTGCTGGCGCGTATATTTGCCTGATAAGCTGGAAAAATAAGGGCATTCCCCATTAGCCATTAAGCCTTTTTAGGGACTTCGGATAAGGAAATAACCTGAGAATTTGGCTTAGAGCGCCGAGCATCAATAATGTTTTTTACCGCCACCATCAACCCTAATCCAATAAATGCACCGGGTGGTAATATTGCTAACAGGAAGCCTTCATAGTTTGGAATAACGGTAAGGGTGATGTTTTTAGCCGCTTCACCAAACATAAGGTGAGCATTAGCGAAGAGTGTGCCGGAGCCTAGCACTTCACGTAGAGCGCCCAATGAGACTAAGGCAAACGTAAAACCAAGGCCCATGCCAAGCCCATCAAAAAATGAGGCTAACAGAGGGTTTTTGGAAGCAAAGGCTTCTGCGCGACCAATAATGGCGCAATTGGTTACAATCAGCGGAATAAAAATACCAAGAATAAGGTACAGCTCGTAAAAGAAAGCATTCATGGCCAGTTCTATGGCGGTTACGATGGACGCAATAATTAAAACAAAAACAGGCAGGCGAACCTCGCTACCCACTTGGTGGCGAATTAAAGAGATGGTGGTGTTTGATAAAATTAAGGTCAAGGTGGTGGCTAAGCCGAGCCCCAAACCATTAATGAATGTGTTGCTGACCGCAAGCAGCGGGCACAGGCCTAATAAGGCAACAAATGCTTGGTTATTTTCCCATAAACCATTTTTAATGATTTGTTTGTAATCATTCATTATTGGCATCCGTTAGTAAGGCCCTATTAGCTTGGTAATACTTTAACGTGTTTAAGACAGCTTTCACAATGGCTCTAGGCGTAATGGTTGCACCGGTAAACTGGTCAAACTGGCCGCCATCACGTTTAACAGCCCAGCCACTTAAAGGCGGTTGTTGAAGTGAAAGACCATTAAAGGAGTAAATCCAGTCACTTTTATGGCTTTCAATACCATCACCTAGACCGGGTGTCTCATGGTGTGAAACCACTCGAACACCCAATAACGAACCGTCTTTTTTAATGGCGACCAGTAGCTTAATAGAGCCATTGTAGCCATCGGCTGATAGGGGCGAGGCAATAATAGCGATAAGCTCATTATTCTTAAAAGCCTTATAGAGTGTAACTGGGCGGTTATCCGGTGCGAGTAGCGGGTCAGACACCTGTACGCTACTGTTTAAGAAGTCATTATCGTGGAGGTTATTGGGAACAATTTCACGTAATGTTTTGGTTATAAACTGACGCTCATTTTCAATGATTCTGTCTTCTGTCACCGAGTGGGTTAAAGACACGAGGCCAATACCAATAAATGAGAACAAGCCGAGAATGCTGGCTGCACGAAGAACTGGTTTACTAAGTATTGACATGTTATTTTTGCCCATAAACTCGAGGTTGAGTGTACTGATCAATAAGCGGTACAGCCATATTCATTAGGATAACAGCAAATGCTATCCCCTCAGGGTACCCACCCCAGGTTCTAATAATATAGGTTAAAAGGCCAATAAGAAGGCCGAAAATAAATCGCCCTTTAACGGTAGTGGATGCCGTGACCGGGTCAGTTGCAATGAAAAAAGCACCGAGCATCGCGCCACCACTCAGTAAGTGAAACAGTGGTGAGGGTGCTGAACTGGGCTCGAGCAAATAGGTGAGCATGCTGCAAGCAAAAAGGCCGAGTAAAACCCCTAAAGGTATTTGCCAGCTAATGACTCGCTTAGCTAATAACGTTATGCCGCCAATAAAGTAAGCAATAGCTACCCACTGCCAACCTTCGCCTGCTAGGCTGCCAAAAACATGGTTTGCTTGCACCTCTTGGACGGTCAGGTTCAAGTTTAACTGTGTTTTCATTTGGTCTAAAGGCGTGGCGGCCGTGATGCCATCAAGCAAGCTTTGCAGCGGTGTGTTGTCTGATATTGGTGAAAAAACAAGAGATACCACGTCTGCGATACTAAGACCGTCAGGGATGAGGCTAGCGGGTAACACCCAAACCGTCATGCTTTTAGGAAATGAAACAATGAGAACAGCAAAGGCAATCATGGCAGGGTTAAAGGGGTTATAACCTAGCCCACCATAAAGGTGCTTAGTGATAATGATGGCAATAATGGCACCGATAAAAGGAATCCACCAAGGCGCGATGGTTGGTAAAGCAAGCGCTAGGAGAAGCCCGGTTACTAGAGCGCTGAAATCCATGAGCGTGGGGATAATAGGGCGGCCCCTGCAAGCCAACATTAGGGCTTCTGCCATGATGGCTGTACTAACGCAAATAATGATGTTGAATAGGACGCCGTAACCAAACTGCCAAATCATTGTGACGCTACCAGGCACTAAGGCGATAAGTACCCACAGCATTATTCGCTGGACACTATTTTGTGGGGCGATAAATGGGCTGCTAGAGGTAGAAAATTGCACGTTTAAGTCTCGCTACTTGGTATGGTTGTTTTTGCTACCGTGGTATCCACGTCATCCTTTACAGGTTTACTTTTTAAGGCGGCTTTCTTTTTACGTGATTTTTCAGCACGCTCGGCCTTATCTCTTGCTATACGAGCTTCCCGGGCTTCAAAACGAATCCTTGCCGTATCGGATTGCTGCTTTTCGTGTTGCTGGGCTTTAAGCATGCTTTTGGCATAACGGAAGTGCTGAACTAAAGGGATATGACTGGGGCAAGCGATGTCACAACTACCACATTCAATACAATCTAATAAGTTAAAGCTAGCGGCTTTGTCCAGCTGATCGGAACGACTATGCCAATAAAGTTGTTGAGGCAATAAGGATACAGGGCAGACACTGGCACACTC
This sequence comes from Cycloclasticus sp., assembly GCA_019090295.1. Lineage (GTDB taxonomy): Bacteria > Pseudomonadota > Gammaproteobacteria > Methylococcales > Cycloclasticaceae > Cycloclasticus. The sequence goes on from JAHRWG010000105.1 coordinate 2,797, forward strand.
GCCACATCGAATACAGGGCATCGCTTGCTTGTGAGTCACAACTTCCTCTTTACTGGCCACTAATACGCAATTACTGGCCTTAATAAGTGGAATCTCATCGCTGGATAAGGCGAAGCCCATCATAGGGCCTCCCGCTATTAACCGTTCTGCTTGCTGGGTATAGCCATGACAAACATCGATAAGCTGACTGATAGGAGTGCCGATACGGGCTTCTAAGTTTTTAGGTGTTGAAACACCATCACCAGTAACCGTTACCACCCTTGATGTGAGCACCTTCCCTTTAACAACAGCCTGTTGAATTGCGTAAACCGTTCCAACGTTTATGCATACGATACCAATATTGGCTGGAATCTTTCCACTAGGAACTTCTCTTCCTGTTAATGTTTGAATTAGTTGCTTTTCGCCACCAGTTGGATAAATAGTAGGTATCTGAACGACTTGAATGGCTTCATTGTTATGGTCTGACAATGTTTTTGTGAGGTGAGCAAAGGTAAGCTCGGCATGATCCTCAATGGCTAAAATAGCCTTTTTTGCTCCCAACATGTGGAGCAAAATTTCGATTCCCTCTGTGACACATTGGGCTCGCTCCATTAGCAGGCTGTTATCACAGGAGATATAGGGCTCGCATTCTGCACCGTTTAAAATGAGTGTGTGAATATTCCAGTCATGACTATGGTTGTCTATTTTTATGTAGGAGGGAAAGGCTGCGCCTCCTAAACCAACAATGCCAGCATCGTGCACAATGTTAACCAATTCCAAAATAGATAACTGTCGAAAGTCAGCATGGCTATGGGCTTCAACTTCTTGGTCTAAACCATCCGTTTTAATACTGATTGACTGGCAGCTCAGCCCAGAAGGGTGTGGAAATAACTGCTCTGAAATATCGCTAATAACCCCAGAGCTTGATGCGTGAATGGGTGCGCTAACAAAGCCATCTGCTTCGGCAATTTTTTGCCCACGTAAGACATGTTCGCCCACTGCTACCAGTGGTTTGGCAGGGTTCCCAATATGCTGCCGTAAGGGGTAAACTAGCGTACTAGGAACGGGAGCCGTTTCAATGGCAACCGGTGATGAATCGTTTTTGTGCTCTGCTAGGGCAGGCAAACCCCCTTTGAATGACCATAACTTCATGATGGCTCACCTTGGTTCGAAGAGGTGGGCTTTTCCCAGGTCCATAGGGGTATGGTTTTAGCAATGGGGTGCATGGTGATGCATTCGACTGGGCAAGGTGGGATGCATAGCTCACACCCTGTGCATTCAGATTCTATAATGGTATGCATTTGCTTAGGTGCGCCTAAAATAGCATCAACAGGGCACGCTTGAATGCATAGTTTGCAGCCAATACAGGTTTGCTCGTCAATAAAGGCCAGCATTTTTTCTTTCTTAACACCATTCTCTTCATTAAGTGGTAGTGGTTCAACACCAAGTAAGTCCGCGATAGCAGCAATGCCAGCCTCTCCGCCAGGGGGGCACTGGTTAATGTTGGCCTCGCCATTTGCAATGGCTTGAGCATAAGGTTTACACCCAGGGAAACTGCATTGGCCACATTGAGTTTGCGGTAACAACGCATCAATTTGGTCGACAATGGGATTACCTTTTACTTTAAAGCGTATGGCAGCATAGCCCAACAAGGCACCGAGTAAAGCAAATAACAGAATAAGGCTAATAAAGGACATGGTTAAAATTTTACTAAGCCAGAAAAGCCCATAAATGCAACAGACATTAAGCCAGCGGTAATAAGAGCAATAGCATTCCCTTTAAAGGGGAGAGGGACATCGGAAACAGCAATGCGCTCTCGTATGCTAGAAAATAAAATCAGCACTAAAGTGAAGCCGATAGCCGCGCCAAAGCCATACAGCGCTGATTGAACAAAACCATGCGCTTCTTGAATGTTTAATAGTGCAACGCCTAGCACAGCGCAATTAGTGGTAATCAGCGGTAAATAAATGCCTAATACTTGATAGAGCAATGGGCTTGTCTTGTGGACGATGGCTTCAGTTACTTGAACGACCACCGCAATGACGACAATGAACGTAATGGTTCGTAAGTACTCTAAGTCTAGGGGCAATAACAGGTATTGGTTGGCAAGGTAACTACAAATAGATGAAAGCGTTAGGACAAAAGTAGTTGCTAAACCCATGCCCATGGCTGTTTCTAGCTTATTTGAGACACCCATAAAGGGGCATAAGCCAAGAAATTTGACCAGCACAAAATTGTTAACCAGTATTGTGCTAACTAAGATGAGTAGGTATTCAGACATTGTGAAATAAAATGTTCATTTATACGTTATTAATCGTTTATTGATATAACTTTATGGAATAAAAAAGCAGTTTCATATTCCATAAGACGCGATTTTAATGTTTTTATGAACAGGCATCAAGTTATTTGACAGGCATGCCGGGTTTTGCTCCCTGATCTGGGGCCAGTAACCAAATATCATCCCCTCCAGGTCCAGCGGCTAAAACCATGCCTTCTGATACACCAAAGCGCATTTTACGGGGCTTAAGGTTGGCGACCATAATAGTGAGTCGGCCCTCAAGTTGCTCAGGGGAATACGCTGACTTTATACCAGCCAATACTTGGCGAGTCTCATCACCTAAGCTTAATGTTAAGCGTAATAGTTTTTCCGCCCCCTCAATGTGCTCTGCTTTTTCTATTTTTGCTACGCGTAAGTCAACTTTTGCAAAATCTTCAAACTCAATTAAGTTGGGTTCGGTTTCTTTTGCGCTAACCTTAGGTGTTTTTTTGTTACCGTTGCTAGTGGGTTTCTTTTCAAGGCTTTCTTTTGAGGCCTCAATCAAGGCATCAAGTTTGTCTTTGTCTACACGGGTCAATAAGGGTTTAAACTTATTAATGGTGTGGTTGGTTAAGGGGGACCATTGATCGGGCCAGCCCATGCTATCGACATTTAAAAAAGCTTCGGCTTTAGTGACCATCTCAGGCACAACGGGTTTTAGGTACGCAGCAATGATATAAAATAAGTTAATAGCGACACTGCACGATGCGTGAAGCTCAGCGTCTTGCCCATCTTGCTTGGCCAATACCCAAGGTTCTTTTTCGTCAATGTATTGGTTGGCCTTGTCAGCAAGTGTTGAAATGCTGCGCATGGCCTTGCTGTACTCTCGATTCTCATAGAGCTCTGCAATGGACGTGCTGGCGTCAACAAACTCCGCAAATAAAGCAGGCTCACTGCAGACAGGCGCTAGCGTCCCATCAAAGCGCTTTTTAATAAAGCCACTGCAACGGCTGGCAATATTAACCACTTTATTCACAAGGTCGGTGTTAACGCGTTGACTAAAATCTTCAAAATTAAGGTCAATATCTTCAATGCGATTGCTAAGCTTTGCAGCAAAATAATACCGCAGGTACTCTGGATTTAAGTGGTCTAAATAAGTACGAGCCTTAATGAAAGTGCCGCGAGACTTTGACATTTTTTCACCATTGACGGTGAGAAAGCCATGTGCATAAATAGCAGTAGGTGTTCTAAATCCAGCGCCCATTAACATGGCGGGCCAAAATAAAGCGTGAAAGTAAACAATATCCTTGCCAATAAAATGATAAAGCTCGGCAGTGCTATCCTTTGCCCAGTATTGATCAAAGTTGAGGCCGCGATCATTGCATAATTTTTTGAAACTGCCCATATAGCCAACAGGTGCGTCCAGCCAGACATAAAAGAATTTTCCAGGTGCATCTGGTATTTGGAAACCAAAATAAGGTGCATCTCTAGAGATATCCCAATCTTGCAAGCCAGTTTCAAACCACTCACTTAGTTTATTGGCTACTTGCTCTTGTAAATGGCCGGAGCGAGTCCATTCTTGTAATAATGCTTCGAAGTCGGCTAATTTAAAGAAATAATGCTCAGAATCTTTCTCTATAGGGGTTTCGCCAGAAACGGCAGAAATAGGATTAATTAAATCGGTCGGGGAGTAAGTAGAACTGCATACTTCACAGTTATCGCCATATTGGTCCGCGGCGCCACACTTAGGGCACTCGCCTTTGATAAAGCGGTCAGGTAAAAACATGTTTTTAACCGGGTCGTAAGCCTGTGTGATCGTTTTACGGTCGATATGGCCTTGCTTTTTTAATCGGTTATAAATAAGCTCAGAAAATGATCGAGTCTCATCAGAGTGAGTGCTATAAAAGTTGTCAAAACCTATGTTAAAGTCGTTAAAGTCTGCGTTATGGTCTGTCCATGTATCGGCAATGAGTTTTTCTGGTGGGATACCCTCTTGCTGCGCTCGAAGCATAATAGGTG
>JAHRWG010000106.1 GCA_019090295.1 Cycloclasticus sp.
ATTTGCTTACAGGTTAATATAGATAAAGAGGCCTCAAAATCTGGTTTTTATATTGAAGATTTAGCTGCGGTTATTGAGCCTATTTTGGGGTTAAAGAATATTAGTTTACGAGGCTTAATGGCTATTCCAAAAGCGGGTAAATGTGCAAATGATCAAGCTAATGCGTTTAAGCAGTTAGCGGATGCGAAGCAAATGCTCAATAACGAGTTTGGGCTTAAGTTAGACACCTTGTCAATGGGAATGAGTGGTGATATGGCTGCTGCCATTAACGAAGGCGCTACAATGGTAAGAATTGGCACGGCTATGTTTGGTGCTCGGCTAAAAAGTACGGTTTAATAGTGTGTATTTAATCAAATTTTAAGGGTGTAAAAATGACTCAGCAGCAAATAGGTTTTATAGGTGGTGGAAATATGGCTAGCAGCCTTATTGGTGGTTTGGTTAGTAATGGTTACCCTGCTGAAAAAATTACGGTGTCTGATTTGGACGCTGAAAAACGAACATACTTGAGTGACACTTTTGGGGTGACAGTACTAGAAGATAGCGCTAACGTTGCGGCGTTGGCCGATATTCTTGTATTGGCGGTTAAGCCGCAAGTGATGCAATCGGTAGCGATTAGTATTGGAGCGTCGGTGCAAAAAAAGAAACCGGTAGTGGTGTCTATCGCGGCTGGTATTCGTGTGGATGCTCTTGAGCGCTGGTTAGGTGAGGGCTTGGCGGTGGTTCGGTGTATGCCAAATACGCCCGCACTGGTTAAGACGGGTGCAACGGGTCTGTATGCTAACGCTCAGGTTGATGATAACCAAAAAGATCAGGTTGAATCACTATTACGGGCAGTGGGTGTAACGGTTTGGGTATCTAGTGAAAATGATCTAGATGCTGTGACGGCCTTATCAGGGAGTGGCCCGGCTTATTTTTTCATGGTGATGGAAGCCTTAGAGGAAGCGGCGATAGCGGCTGGCTTAGATCAAAAAGTGGCTCAATTGCTTACACAGGAAACCGCACTGGGTTCGGCTAAAATGGCTTTGGAGTCGAGCGAGTCGGCAGGTGTTTTACGTCAGCGGGTAACGTCGCCTGGAGGAACAACTGAGCGGGCTATTGGTATTCTGGAAGAAAAGGGGTTAAAAGACATTTTTCATCAAGCTGTTTTGGCAGCGAAGCAGCGGTCTGTAGAGTTATCTGACGAACTGGGTAAAAGCTAATGCCCGCTAATTACTTGTCTAACCCAATCATCTTTTTAATCAGTACCGTTGTTGGGGCCTATATTTTTATATTGATTCTAAGGGTGCTATTACAGTACACATCGGCAGATTCAAGTAACCCACTGTCTTCGCTTATTATAAAAGCGACCCAAGTACCGTTACGTTTATTAAAACCAGTTTTTCCGACCATTCGTGGAATAAACCTATCGGCGGTTGCGTTGATGCTACTGTTACAGATGTTACTGGGTATGGTTATTAGTCTAGGGCAAGGCGGCCTTAATGTGGGAAGCATCTTTGTTTGGAGCCTAGCAGAGCTACTGAGCACGGTTATTAATGTCTTTATTTACAGTATTTTTATAACAGTCATACTAAGCTGGATTAACCCTAATGTGTACAACCCAATGGTTAGTTTGCTTTATAAAATTACCGAACCGGTATTAAAGCCATTTCAACGGCTTATCCCACCTATTGGCGGTTTAGATTTAAGCCCTATTGCTGCACTTTTAGCGTTACAGGTGTTAAAAATGTTATTAATCCCTCCGTTATTAGCGCTTCTTTAAGTGGCTTGTTAAAAGAGTATTACGCATGGGATGGCGCTAATTTAAGGTTAAATATTTTCTTGCAACCTGGGGCCAGTAGAAATGCCTTAATAGGCGTGCACAATCAGGCGGTTAAAGTGTCTCTAACATCACCACCGGTGGCGGGTGAGGCAAACAAACAATTGGTTCAGTTTTTAGCAACACTTTTTAAGGTTAAAAAGTCTGCGGTTAAGATTTTATCGGGAGAGCACAGCCGGCATAAGCATGTCATAGTGTATAAACCGTCACAATTCCCAGAAATTTTTTCTAAATAATCATCTATACTCAATGGACAACCTTATGGGGTGGTTACTTGAACATTAAGTGCGGATGGCTAATAAAATGAATTTGAATGAGCAACTGGACAGCTACAGCCAGTGGAAGACGTTAATGGCTAACGCGATTAATGACTACCAGAAATGGTTGGATGCTACTGCTCTAGGCGACAGTGAAACAGATATGTTGCTTATTAAAAGCCTAAGGCTATTAAAAAAGGATAGTTTAACTATTGCGTTTGCTGCTGAGTTTTCTCGGGGTAAAACCGAACTTATCAATGCGCTGTTTTTTTCCACGGCGGGTATGCGTTTGTTGCCATCAAGCCCTGGACGCACGACGATGTGCCCCACAGAACTTTTTTATGATGATAAGCAAGCACCTTACTTGCGCTTACTGGACATAGAAACTAGGCGCACAGGTGAATCGATAGAGGACAGTAAAAAAGATCCAAAGAAGTGGACGCATATAGAGCTCGATAGCGATTCGCCTGAGCAGATGCAAGAAGCTTTTTTGGAGCTATTACGCACTAAAACTGTTTCAGCAGAAAAAGCTAAAGAGCTTGGCTTGTTGACCGATAAGGAAGCGGCCGAAGAAGTGATGGTTCCGTATTGGCGACATGCTGTTATTAGCTTCCCACATCCCTTGTTAGAAAAAGGTTTAACGATGCTTGATACTCCCGGCTTGAACGCCTTAGGCAGTGAGCCGGAGTTAACGTTAAGCATGCTACCGAATGCTCAGGCAATGATTTTTGTTTTAGCCGCAGACACCGGTGTGACTAAAAGTGATATGGATATGTGGGAGCAACATATAAATGCTTACCGTACCAAGCACCCAAGTAGTGTGGCGGTGGTGCTTAATAAAATTGATACGCTTAATGACGAGCTAATGAGTGATGCTGAATGGGAGGCGTCCATTCACCGACAAACTTTGGAAACGGCTCGTTTATTGGAGTTAGATGAGCGAGTTATTTTTCCACTGTCAGCCAAGCAAGCATTAATTGCTAAAATAAAGAATAATGATAAGGCGTTAGCGGATAGCCGCTTAGAATCACTAGAGACCTTTCTCTCAACACAAGTTTTAAGCTCACAAAAAGAAATTCTTCAACGCAGGTTAACGGATGACCTTGTCGAGAACATGGAGCGGGTTGGGCATGCCTTAGAGTCTCGGTTAACTCATATCCAGCAGCACCTAGCAGACTTAGACAGCCTTAATAATAAAAGCTCGGAGGCTGCAACCGAATTATTGGTGGCTACGCGCCAAGAGCAGACTATTTATAATAAAAACTTAACTCACCTTAAAGCAAGCCGGCACCTCTTCAATTTACAAATTGCCGATTTACTAGGGGTTGTAGACCCAGTAAGGGTTGAAAAGGTTGTGGATGAAGGCTGCAAAAAAATACTAGACAGTTGGACCAGTATTGGAATACGCCAAGGGATGCAGCAAGTTTTTTCAGACCTTGATCTGCTATTAAATGAAACCTTGAGTACCACGCAAACCAGTATTCAGCTACTTAACTCCATTTATTGGAAATTTAAAGATGAACATGGCTTAGATGTAGAGCAACCTAAGAGGTTTAATGCCGACTTCTATCAGAAGCAGTTAGATGAACTATTGGCAGAAGGCGTTGAGTTTAGTAAAAGTTCATCGGCTGCCTTAACTGAGCAAGGGGCCTTGGCTAAGGTCTTTATGGAAAAAGTAGGGGTTCGAGCGGTGGGTGTTTTTAAACGAGCAGCTTTGGATATTGAGCGTTGGAAAATTACGGGGCTTTCTTCCCTGATTAGGGAAGTGCATGAACAAAAAACATTAATGGAAAGCAAGCTGGAGAGCTTAAGAGGTGTTTCCGCTGGCCAAGGTGTTTTAGAAGATAAGGTTGCTGGTAATGAGGAGCGAAAAGAAACGATCGAGGCAGACTTGCTTCAGTTGCACGGATTGATGGAGGCAATTGGGTTGCCCGAGCCAGTTTTAGAAAAAGTAAATTAGATTAAAAATTAGCTAGTTAGACAGCGGCAAAGGTGATGTCCCATACGCCATGGCCCAGCCGCAAGCCTCTATTTTCAAATTTAGTTAACGGCCTAGATGAGGGGCGTTCTGTATAGCTAGACGTACTAAGGTTAGTAAAAAGAGGGTGCGCATTCAGTGTGTCGAGAATATGTTCGGCGTAGTTTTCCCAGTCTGTTGCTGCGTGAAAGCAGCCGCCAGGCTTGAGTTTACGATGAATTAAGTCTAAAAATTCAGTTTGTACAATGCGACGTTTGTGGTGCCTTTTTTTATGCCATGGATCAGGGAAGAATAGCTGCACACAATCGAGACTATGGTCTGGGACTGCCTGCTGTAAAACTTCAATGGCATCAGTATCAAATACACGAACATTGCTTAGTTCTTTTTCTAATACTAAGCGTAGTAGATGCCCGACACCTGGCTTATGCACTTCAATGCCAATAAAGTTTTGGTCGGGCGCAGCCGCAGCCATGGTGGCGAGACTATCGCCATTACCAAAGCCAATTTCTAAGGTAATGGGTTGCTCATTAGCAAATAACTGATGAGGGTTAATGAGTTGCTTAGGGTCTAAACCAAATTTAGGCCAGCCTTTATCAAGAGCAGTTTGCTGACCGGGTGTTAAGCGGCCTTCGCGTTTAACAAAGCTGCGAATACGGCGTAAAAATGCTGGTTTTTGCTCATTGCTCATACAGGCACTAATGAAGAGTTAAATTAAGCCATCTAGGGGTGATGAGGCAGAAGCGTAGCGACGTCGGGGCATACGTCCTGCTAACGATGCTTCACGACCAGCTTGCACCGCTTTTTTCATTGCAGAGGCCATAAGAACAGGGTCGTTTGCATGTGCAATGGCGGTATTCATCAAAATACCATCACAGCCTAGTTCCATACCAATGGCAGCATCTGATGCAGTGCCAACGCCAGCATCAACAATAATAGGAACATTGGCATTTTCAATAATGGTACGAATATTGTACGGGTTACGAATACCTAAGCCTGAACCAATAGGTGCAGCCAGTGGCATGACCGCAACGCAGCCCATTTCTTCAAGGCGCTTAGCTATAATGGGGTCATCGTTAGTGTAAACCATGACATCAAAGCCTTCTTTAACCAAAATTTCAGCGGACTCTAATGTGGCGGTTATATCGGGGAATAATGTTTTTTTATCACCGAGCACTTCAAGTTTAACCAGCTTATGTCCACCCAGAAGTTCACGTGCCAGACGGCAAGTTCTTAATGCATCTTTTGCCGTAAAGCAGCCAGCGGTGTTGGGTAAAATGGTGTACTTATCGGGTGAAATAACATCGAGTAAGTTTGGCTCATCAGGGTTTTGTCCGATATTGGTACGGCGGATGGCAACAGTGACAATCTCCGCTCCGCTCATCTCAATGGCGGCTTGGGCTTGTGCCATATCTTTGTATTTCCCCGTGCCGACTAGCAGCCGAGATGAGTACCGTTTACCGGCAATAACTAAATCATCGGGTTGTCCACCACCAATTGCTTGAACTACTTCCACAATATCACCTTCCTTAAGTTGTATAGTTTTAAATTGATCAGCGGGTTTTATTTCTTCATTGAGCTCAATGGCAACACGCTTGCCCCATAAATTCATTTGTTTAAGTAAGTCGTCTAGGTTGCTGCCTAGCGGGCAAGACAAGTCATTACCATTAACGCGAATCTGCATGGGCTTCACTATTCATTTGCGGCATCAATACCGCCTTCTCGACGTGCACGGACCGCAGCCGCTAACTCTTCTAGTAATTGAGTGCTGCTATCCCAGTCTATACAAGCATCGGTAATGCTTTGCCCATACACAAGTTCTTGGCCAGATACTTGATCTTGACGGCCAGCAACTAGGTTACTTTCAATCATAACGCCACTAATGCGCATGTCACCAGCAGACATTTGTTCAGCGACATCTTTCCCTACAATCATTTGGCGTTCATGTTGCTTGCTGCTATTAGCGTGGCTTAAGTCAATCATCATATGCAAATTAACACTGGCTTTACCGAGTGCGCTGGCAGCGGCATTAACGCTGTCAGCATCATAGTTAGGTTGCTTGCCACCTCGCAAAATCAGGTGGCAGTCTTCATTGCCAGCTGTTTTGAAAATGGCAGAGCGCCCTTTCTTAGTGACGGATAAAAAGTGATGGGGGCGACAGGCCGCGCCAATCGCGTCAATGGCGACTTTAACGGTGCCATCGGTGCCGTTTTTAAAACCGACAGGGCAAGATAAACCGGAAGATAATTCACGGTGTGTTTGGCTTTCGGTGGTTCTTGCGCCAATTGCGCCCCAAGCGATTAAGTCAGACACATATTGAGGGGTAATCAGGTCCAAGTACTCAGTAGCTGCCGGTATACCTTGATCATTCAAGTTTAATAACAGCTCTCGAGCAAGGTGAACGCCCTTGTTGATATCAAAAGTTTCATCAAGGTTTGGATCGTTAATTAAGCCTTTCCAACCAACGGTTGTACGTGGCTTTTCAAAATAGACGCGCATCACGATGATAAGGTCATCGGATAAACTTTCAATGTACGGCTTTAATCGTGCGGCGTAATCTAACGCGGCATCAGTATCGTGAATTGAACAGGGGCCAATTACAACCAATAAGCGATCATCCTCACCATGCAACACTTTATGTATCGCCTCTCTTGCCGTCGCCGTTGTTGTTGCCGCAGTATGACTAATAGGCAGTTCTTTGTGCAGCTGTTCAGGTGAAATGATTTCCTGTGTGCTAAGGATTCGAGTGTCGTCTGTTTGAATTGCGTCCATGGTTGAGGCCTATTGTTTTTTGTACCGTATCACCGATACCGACTAAAATTAATAAAGGCTGAGAATCATACCTATAATAGGTGGACATTACTTGCTGTTTTGTCAAAAAAACAATAGAAAAACTGTATTATGAATGCTTTAGACCACGTTACCTTGCTTTGGAGACTGGCAGGTTAGCACTTAACGTTATAAAGGGACTTATGGATAAAATTTACGAAGACGTTTATTTAAGCATTAAAAATAATAAGGCGTTATTGCCTGCGATGCCAGATGTGGGTTTGAAAATCCTATCAGCGCTTAACGACCCCAAGGGTAATACAAAGATGTTTGCCAAAATCATTGAAAATGATATGGGTTTGGCGGGCTTTATTCTTAAAACATCACGCAGTTTACGTTTTTTAACGAGGATACCACCGAAAAATGTTGAACGAGCGGTGGCGGTGCTAGGTATGCGTGAAACTTACCATTTATCGCTGGCATTTTTATCCCGAACAGCTTTTCAATCATCGAACTCAGCGGTAAAAAAGCAGATTAAGGATGCCTACCAGTTTTCTACAAAAATGGCGGTGATGGCGTGTTTCTTGGCAGAGAAAGTACCGAATGTTACCCCCAGTGATGCGATGTTGGGAGGATTGTTTCAAGATATAGGTGTGCCCGCTATTTTGGGGGCTTTGGGCAAGTATCCTGCTATTTTGAAAGATGATAAATTAAGAAAAACCTGTGTGGATTATCTTGCCCCGAAGGTTGGTGCGGTGATTATGAAAGCATGGGGCTTCGATGATAAAGTGGATCTGGTTTTGAATAGGAAAAACTGGCAACTGGATAATGAACAGGCAGGCTTGGCTGAGTTGATGTTAATTGCTAGAGTGCACGCCATGATAG
>JAHRWG010000107.1 GCA_019090295.1 Cycloclasticus sp.
CTGGTTGTCCAATTCTGGTCGGCCTGTCAAGAAAATCAATGTTAGGGCAGATACTCAATAAAAAGGTTGATGAACGCACTGAAGCTAGCGTCGCTACGTCGCTGTTAGCCGTTACTAAAGGTGCATCAATCGTTCGTGTTCATGACGTTGCAGAAACAGTTGACGCATTGACTATTTATAACGCATTACAGGATGTAGGTTAAATAATGGCAACAAAAAAGTATTTTGGGACTGATGGGATTCGTGGCGAAGTTGGAAAAGGCGTTATTACTCCTGAATTCATGCTAAAACTCGGCTGGGCAGCGGGAAAAGTTTTTGAAGAGCAAGGGCACTGTCGAATAATTATTGGTAAAGATACACGGGTTTCTGGGTACATGTTTGAGTCAGCCTTGGAGGCTGGGCTAGTTGCTGCCGGTGCAGATGTTCAGTTATTAGGACCGATGCCGACACCTGGAATAGCATATTTAACACGAACATTACGCGCGCAAGCGGGCATTGTGATCAGTGCATCACATAATCCACACTATGATAATGGGATAAAGTTTTTTTCCTCTGAAGGTAAAAAACTGGCAGATGATCTAGAGCATGCTATTGAGCAGAAAATAGATGAACCTTTAATGGTTGTAGAGTCATCGCTAATAGGTAAAGCCAGTCGGATTAATGATGCTGCGGGTCGATATATTGAGTTTTGTAAAAGCAGTATATCTTCTTCATTGGACTTGTCTGGTCTAACAATGGTTGTCGATTGCGCGCACGGGTCTACTTACCATGTTGCACCATTTGTTTTTGAAGAACTGGGTGCAAAGGTTATTAAAATAGGCACTAACCCGAATGGTTTAAATATTAATGAGGGTTGTGGCGCCACTGATATGAAGGCGATACAAAAAGCGGTTGTTGATAATAGCGCAGACTTTGGAGTATCACTTGATGGAGATGGTGACCGACTAATGATGGTTGACCATCTTGGAGAGGTACTTGACGGAGATGATATCGTCTATATTCTTGCAAAAGCTCATTTGAGAAGAGGAGACTCCACAACACAGGTTGTTGGGACACAAATGACTAACCTGGGTATTGAGCATGCTTTAAATCGTTTGGGTGTTGAGTTACTTCGCTCAGCGGTTGGAGATAGGCATGTCCTACAATTAATGCAGCAATCAGGTGCTATTCTTGGAGGTGAGGGCTCGGGACATATTATTTGTGCTGACAAAACAACGACAGGGGATGGTATTATTTCTGCCTTACAAGTGATTGAATCATTGGTGCGTGAATCGAAACCCCTGAGTGAATTAAAAAAAGACATTCAAAAATACCCTCAAAAAATGATTAATGTGCGTTTAAAGTCAGGCGAAGCGTTTGTAAGTGATGAACGGATAAACCAGGCAGTAAACCTTGTAGAGAAAAAACTTAATGGTAAAGGTCGTGTGTTGTTAAGACCGTCAGGGACAGAGCCTTTAGTGAGAGTGATGGTGGAAGGTGAAGATACAGCCTTAGTTAATTTACTTGCTATGGAACTCAGTCAAACAGTTGAGCAACTTTTAAGTGAAAAAGTTGCCCATCAAGCATCGTAAACAGTTGATTAATTACTGAATAGCCGCTAATCTTTCCTGTTTTTTATGAAGAGACATATAATGCGTCAACCATTGGTTGTTGGTAATTGGAAAATGAATGGCTCACGGAAGCTAACTGTTGATCTTTTAGATTCAATAAGTAACGGAATTGATGCTAAAATAGCGAGCGAAGTCGCAGTTTGTATTCCTAATGTATTCATATCGCTAGCAACTGAAACCGTTAGGTCAACGAATTTAACCATAGGTGCACAAACAGTTTCTGAATTCGAAGCTGGAGCATATACGGGTGAGATTTCTGCTTCGATGCTCGAAGATATTGATTGTCGCTGGGTCATTATTGGGCACTCAGAAAGAAGAGCCTTATACAACGAAACGAATGAAGCACTGGTTTTAAAAGTCTTAGCGGCACAACAATCAGGTATAACACCCATTTTTTGTGTTGGTGAGTCTGAAACTGATTATAAAGAAGGGCGTACCTTTAAGGTGATTGAGAGTCAAGTTACTGCGTTGTTAAACAATGCTATGGTTAGTCTTGATAACCTTGTGTTGGCCTATGAGCCTGTCTGGGCTATTGGTACAGGTTTAACGGCAACACCTGAAGAGGCACAAGAGGTTCATGCCTTCATCCGTAATCTATTAAGAGAAAGATCTGTGGAATTAGCAGATGAAGTAAGAATTATTTATGGTGGAAGTGTTAAGCCCACAAATGCGGAAGAACTATTTGATCAACAAGATATAGATGGTGGTCTTATAGGTGGAGCATCTTTGGATGCTAACGCTTTTATTTCAATTTGCCAAAAGGCATAAAAGGAAAAATTTATGAGTTTGTTTGCAATAGTTTTAACGTTACATGTACTGGTCGCATCAGTGATGGTCGGGTTAATTTTAATCCAGCATGGTAAAGGTGCTGATGCCGGAGCAGCCTTTGGTAGCGGAGCGTCAGGTACGGTTTTTGGCTCTAAAGGATCGGGCTCTTTTTTAACAAGGTCAACGGCTATTTTAGCCACTACTTTTTTCATCACCAGTCTATCGCTAGCTTATTTAGGTGGTAATCGTACAGGCTCTACTGATATCATCGACCAGTTAACGATACCGCAAACGCTTGAAGTGTCGGAAGAAACACCAGTAGATTTGATTGACGAATTAAATAGTTCGGTAAAACTAGGTGGTCCAGAAGAAAGCATGGTTCCCTCAGATATGCCAATCCCAGAATAATTTAATGCCGAGGTGGTGGAATTGGTAGACACGCTATCTTGAGGGGGTAGTGTCCTTATGGACGTGCGGGTTCAAGTCCCGCTCTCGGCACCAATTAATAAATGACAAATCAAACCCTAATTATACTGAGTTTAATCACGGCTTTTTTATTGGCAAACTTGCCATGGATTAGCGATAAATTTCTCGGGATGCTCAAAATGACTCATAAACCCGCGTGGAAACGATGGGGCGAGTGGTTGCTTAGTTACTTTTTATCGCTTTCAATGGGCTTTATGCTTGAGTACAAGTTAATGGGGACTGTTAGCTCACAGCAATGGGAGTTTTATACAGTAACATTTTGTCTGTATGTTATTTTTGCATTACCTGGGTTTATTTATTGCTATAACCTTAAAGGTGATTTAGAAGTGCAATAAAGAAGGCTACTGATTGCAAGAATGGTTAGAAAGCCATTATTTTTAGTAATATTAATTGTTTATATTTTAAGGAGATTTTTAGAGATGAAAGCACCCGTTCATGTAGCTGTTACCGGCGCAGCAGGCCAAATTTCGTATTCATTATTATTCCGTATTGCTTCAGGTGATTTTTTAGGACCTGAGCAACCAATTTGCTTACACCTATTAGAAATCACACCTGCTTTAGGTGCGCTTGAAGGTGTTGTAATGGAATTAAATGACTGTGCATTCCCTTTATTACAAAGTGTTGAAATTTCTGATGATGCGAATGTTGCATTTAAAGATATTGATTTTGCATTCTTAGTCGGCGCACGTCCTCGTGGTCCTGGTATGGAACGCAAAGATTTATTAGAAGCTAACGCGGCGATTTTCTCAGTACAAGGTAAAGCGCTTAATAAGGTTGCTAAACGCGACGTACGAGTATTGGTGGTAGGTAACCCAGCTAATACTAATGCTCTTATTGCAATGAATAATGCACCAGACTTAAATCCTCGTAACTTCACCGCTATGACGCGCCTTGATCACAATCGTGCATTAAGTCAATTAGCAGAGAAAACGGGTACTCACAGTACAGATATTACTAAAATGACTATCTGGGGTAATCACTCTGCAACTCAGTATCCAGACCTTCACAATGCACTTATCAATGGTGAAGATGCGTTATCAAAAGTTGACGCTAGCTGGTATAGCGATGAATACATCCCTTCTGTACAGCAACGTGGCGCGGCTATTATCAAAGCTCGTGGCCTATCTAGTGCTGCTTCAGCTGCTAGTTCAGCACTTGACCACATGAGAACGTGGGTACAAGGTACAGCAGATAACGATTGGGTCAGCATGGGTATTCCAAGTGATGGAAGCTACGGTATTGCGGAAGGTTTAATTTACTCTTTTCCCGTGACTGTTAAAGATGGTGAATACTCAATCGTTCAAGGTTTAGAGATTAATGATTTCAGCCGTGAAAGAATGACTGCAACAGAAAATGAACTTAAAGAAGAACGTGATGGTGTTAAGCACTTGTTCTAAATAAAGTTTAGTGTTAAAAAAGTCATGCTTTGCATGGCTTTTTTTTTGCGTGTAATAAATGATAACTCTAACAAAACTCTATGATAAAAATGACCAATGCTGGCCTAGGCGGTTCGTCAACGGTATCAGCTACAAATGAACATGGTGAACCAGTTGATGTTTTACTGGTAGAAGAGCGACCATTAACCATCTATCTTGATAAGCAAGAAATCGTTACCGTCATGACAATGGGCTCAGCGCCTGAACTGTTAGTGCTTGGATATTTAAAAAATCAAAATTTAATAGATAAATTAAGTGATATCAAAGTCATTCAAGTTGATTGGGAAACAGCTGCTGTGGCGGTGGTAACCTCAGCTGAGGTGCAAGATGTAGCTGCGATGACACAAACCAAAATAATTACCTCTGGCTGTGGTCAAGGAACAATGTTCGGTAGCTTAACCGAAAAGCTAGATGATGTGAAAATAGCGAAACGTCAGCTTAAAAAAGATACTATTTACCAGATATTAGAGAATCTTTCACAGCATAATATAATGTATAAAAAAGCAGGTGCTGTACATGGTTGTGCATTGTGTACGGATGAGGAAATTATCTACTTCGTTGAAGATGTTGGTCGTCATAATGCTGTGGATACAATAGCTGGGCATATGTGGCTAAATGGCTTATCGGGTGATCAATGCGTTTTTTATACCACCGGCAGGCTAACCTCTGAAATGGTTATTAAGGTAGCTCAAATGAATGTGCCGGTTCTATTGTCGCGTTCAGGTGCCACTAAAATGGGTTTAGATATGGCTCAAAAAGTCGGTATTACATTAATTTCTAGAGCTAAAGGTCAGCGATTTCAAGTCCTTAGTGGTGGTGATAATATAAGTTATTCAGTCTAGAGAGCCTATTTTATTTTAAATGTTTAATGTTGACCGCTGAATACTTAAACTCGGGTATTTTTCCATAAGGATCTAATTCGTGGCTAGTGAGTATATTGGCTGCAGCTTCAACGTAGGCAAATGGAATGAAAATTAGCCCTGGCTGGACTCGTTTATCAATTCTGACTTTAATCTTGATACTGCCTCGACGACTCCTAATGCAAACACTATCACCGGATTTTAACGATAACTTGACACTGTCTTCTAAACAAATTTGAACATAAGGTTCGGGTTCTAATGTGTTTAAAATGCTGCTGCGGCGGCTCATAGCTCCAGTGTGCCAATGTTCTAGTTGTCGCCCTGTTGTGAGAATAAAATCATATTCTTTATCTAAAGAGTCCTTAGGTGGAAGAATGTTGGCAGGAATAAACTTCCCACGACCACCCTCCGTTGGAAAGCCATCAGCAAATACAATACTTTGTCCAGGTGAAGTTGGTGAGGCGCAAGGGTAAGTGACAGACCGTTCTTTTTCTAACCTTGACCAACTGATATTGGCTAACGATGGCATTGCTTGCTGCATTTCTTGGTAAATATCTTGCGGTTGCTGATAGTCCCAGTCTAGCCCTAGGCGTTTGGCTATTTGGGTGGTTATCCACCAGTCTGCTCGGGCGTTCCCTGGTGGATGAATGGCCCGTTGGCCTATCTGAACTTGTCGGTTAGTATTGGTGACGGTACCATCTTTTTCAGGCCATGCTGCTGCAGGTAGAATAACGTCTGCAAACATGGCGGTCTCAGTAAGAAATATGTCTTGTACGACAAGATGGTCAAGTTTAGCTAACGCCTCTCGTGCGTGGGTTAGATTAGGATCTGACATCGCTGGGTTTTCACCCATTATATACATCGCTTTAATTGAATCCTTATGGATTGCCTCAATTATCTCAACAACCGTTAAACCAGGTTTTGAAGGTAGCTTGGAGTCCCAGAGTGATTCAAAAAAAGCCAAGGCAGCTGGGTCGTCAGTTTTTGTGTAATCAGGAAAAAACATAGGTATTAAGGCAGCATCTGAGGCACCTTGAACATTATTTTGCCCCCTTAAAGGGTGTAAGCCACTGCCTGGACGTCCAAGATGTCCGCACATTAGAGCTAGCGAAATAAGACAGCGAGCATTGTCAGTGCCGTGTGTGTGCTGGGCAATCCCCATACCCCAGAATATAATGGCCGATTTTGCCGAGGCATATTTACGAGCAACAG
>JAHRWG010000108.1 GCA_019090295.1 Cycloclasticus sp.
CATCGAGGCTGTTTTCAATCAGCTCAAAACCTTCAAGATAAGCATTAACAGCTAAGTCATACGCTTTATCAATTTCACCAGAACTATAGGCCAAGCGACTGGCTTCTAACTCTTGAATACTAAAGTCAAGGGGTGAGCTGTTATTACTCATCAAAGCTTCTGGGTGACGACGCAAATAGGCTAATGTTAAGACAGCATCACTACCAGATGATGCTTCAAGTTGCGCGGGTGTTGAGGTCGTTAATTGCTCTACAGTAGATAGTAAGTGACGACCTTTTGACTCCCATAACGCAGAGCCCGCAGCGGCTTCTTTTTCCTGAATAGCCATTTGGCCAATATAAAAAGCAAGTGACCAGCGCTCATGTTCTGTTAACTGGGTGAATGCAGGCATACCCGTGCCTGATACGCCTTGAGTTATCGTGTTAAATAGACCATAAAGCGTTCTTTCTCGGTAACGCTCGCGGTCAAGAAAATTAGTTGGCAACGGCTCTAAAGTTTTTGATAGTGGACCATCACCTTCTCCTTTTACACCGTGGCAAGTGATACAGTTTTTAGCATACAGCTGTTTGGCCATAACAAAATCTGGCTTTTTGGGCGGTATGACTTGAATATCATAGTTAGCAATAATTTGTTGATGCATAGCCGTTGTGAGTTCCGCTACGACATCGGGGTCGGCCTTAGAGTTAACCAGTGACTCCAAAGTGGCTGCCTGCTCAATAAGGCTTTGTTCTATTGGATTTAATCGATGAATATTTTCTTGTATTGCTAAAACAAAATCCTGCATTTCGCGATACTCTTCAGGATTAATGAGCTGCCCATCTTTTATAGCCTCTCGATAATCTACACCGACATAGTCAATTAACTGCAGTAACTTTTGAACAGGCATTGATGCAATGGCTGAAAATGAAAGAATAAATAACAATAAACAGAGGGCTGTTTTTTTAAACATACTTATAACAACTGAAATCGTAGAATAATGCGAATGATAATCATTATTATTTAATAAGTCAATAATGTATAATCACTTATCAAATAAGATTTTGTAATACTTCGCATGTTATAGTTCGAAGCCCAGAACTGATAACGTATTTAACATCTGCCCTAGATTAACCATATGACTAAACACTTAACTATATTGCTTCTAATACTCAGTACTCTGAGTTACAGCAGCGTATGGGCTATGGATAGTCACGACGACGTCGGTGTACAGGAACAAGGTTTCTCCCATCCAGCAGCTTCCCAGGACATTGAGTCGCGCCATCACTTAGATGACGATCACTGTTGCCATGCTGGGATTCATTTATTAGGTTTGTTTAAGTCCAATTTTGATATTGAGCCTTTAGCTGTACATTCGGCGGATACTCAATATTTTTTCTACATTTATTCGCACCACAATAGTCCTCCTCAGCGTCCCCCTCTCGTTTAATTCCTAGAAAACGATGGCTTTTGCCGTCATTCAATACGGTTTTATATAAACCGTGTTCGTTATATTTTTGTAGGAATAATCATGAAGTTTTTAAATGTTATTACGCTGTTGTTGAGTGCGTTATTGATAAGTTCAGTCGCACATGCGACAGAGCAGCAAGAGCTATCTGTTTGGCTAAACAACGTTGTTAAACAGCACCCAAGATTACAAGCGGCTCAGGCTGTTGTAGATAAAGTGGTGGCACAGCGCCGTGCCGCCGATCAACCCTTATTTAACCCCGAAATTGAGTTTGAATATGAACGTACGGATGTTGATACTAAAACGGCGGGGTTTACTCAAACCATCGATTGGAGTGATAAACGATCCGCTCAAACTAGACTGGCTGATATTAGTTGGCAACAGAGCTTAATCGAACTGGCATTTCAACAGCAACAGTTATCAGCAGAGGTTCTGTTGGCATTAGCAAGTTACCAATCAAGTGTTGAAAGCCAACGAGTTGCGGCTAAACGAAAGGCCTCTATGGCTAAGTTTGTTGATATTGCAAAACGGCGCTATGACGCGGGTGATTTAACTGAAGTTAATTTATCGCTCGCTCAATTAGCCAATAGTGAAGCCAGCTTCCAATTGGTTGAGACTGAATCTAAGTTGATTACCAATAAACAAGCACTGCTTGTATTGTTGGGTGATATCAGTGAAATGGCTCTGACGGAACTACCTTTTATGGAGGATGTACCTTCTAGTGCAAAACAGTCGGTCACTGATATCTCTAGTGTATTAGATAGTTTGCCAGAAATGAAACTGGCTCGTGCGCGGATGGATATTGCACGTGCTGACATCAAATTACGTCAGCGAGAACAGCGGCCAGACCCGACGATTGGTATTAAGGCAGGTAAAGAGGGTGATGAAAGTCTGACTAATGTTACGTTTTCAATGCCATTATTTGTACGGAACAATTTCAGTGCCGAAGTTGATGCAGCGAATGCCGAATTGATTCAACGTGAACGTGAAGCAATAGACACTCGCCGTTTATTGGCGGCTAAGCTAAAAACAGCAACGCAAACATTATTGCTTAATCGTCGAGTCTGGACACAGTGGCAAGCGATAGGGAGTCGCAGCTTATTACAGCAAGAATCTCTATTGGAACGTTTATGGCAAGCCGGTGAACTCAGTACTGCTGATTATTTGGTGCAGCTAAAACAATCACTCGATACCCAAGCAGGTGCTATCGAACAAAAAACACAACTTTGGCAATCTTGGACGCAGTGGCTTATTGCTTCTGGTGAGATAAACCAATGGATAACAAACAATGACGTAGTGACTAGTAAGACGGCTACGCAATCAGGCAACGGAGAGTAACAGTGACTACCATAAAACTAGGATTAATTATCATATTGCTAGTGTTATTAAACATAAGCAATGGCTATGCAGAAAGTGAGCACAGGAATGAAGCGGCAGCCTCCCAAGAACTTGCTGAGCATGGCGATGGAGATGAACACGGAGATGAAGAAAAAGAAGGAAACAGTGTGCGACTCAATGCTGATCAAAGAAAAGCAGCTGACATCGCAATAAAAACGCTTCAGTTGAGTCAAACTAAAAGCGAAATAAGTGCGCCGGGTGAGATAACGCTGAATGGTTACGCTACCAGTCGAGTTGTGTCACGTATTAGCGCACAAGTGGTTCAGCGTCATACGAAATTGGGAGACGAAGTGACTATTGGTCAGCCCCTTGTCACGCTATCTAGCGTTGACATGGCGCAAGCGCAGGGCGATTTATTAGTCGCTGCTCGTGAATGGAACCGTGTACGTAAATTAGGGCGCAAAGTGGTCTCTGGCGCTCGCTATACACAAACTAAAGTTAGCCATGAACAAGCACTGGCAAAAGTGCAAGCCTATGGTATGAGCCAACAGCAAATCGCTGTGATGATAAAGGGTGGTAAAGGTGCGTTAGCCAATGGTCGTTTTCAATTACAAGCATTACAAAACGGTACGGTCATCCATGATGAGTTTACTTTGGGTGAGTTAGTGGAGCCTGGTCGCAGGTTATTTGAGATAAGTGATGAATCGTCATTATGGGTTAATGCACGTTTAACGTCAGAACAAGCATTGAATGTTCGCGTTGGCGCTTCTGCAGCCGTACTCTTTCGCGATAAGGTGCTGGATGGAAAAGTGATTCAGCGTCACCATTCTTTAGACGAAACAACACGAACTATCGGTATACGTATTGAAATAAAGAACCCTAACGACTTACTTCACCCAGGTGTTTTTGTGGACACAAAAATCATGTCGAATAATATGGAAAAGGCCTTGTCAGTTCCTGCTGATGCGGTACTTCGAAGCCCAGACGGTGATTGGATGGTATTTGTGGAGCATGAAGATAATGAGTTTGAACCACAAGAAATAGAGGTTATCAGATCCAATAATGGTGTAACCGTGATTGAAGGTATTAAAGAAGGTGCTCGGGTAGTCACTAGAGGTGCGTTCTTTTTGCAATCAGAGTTAGCGAAAGCTGGCTTTGAAATTCATAATCATTGAGGTTAGCCCATGTTAAATAAAATTATTGATTTTGGTATTAATAATCGCCTAATGGTGGTGCTGGCGTTGGTGGCCACCCTAGTTGGGGGCGTGTTGATATTGCCGTCACTCAACCTTGATGCGTTTCCAGATGTAACGAATGTTCAAGTGCAAGTAAATACTGAGGCACGCGGATTGGCTTCTGAAGAAGTTGAACAACTGATTACGTTTCCGATTGAATCGGTGATGTACGCCTTACCCGATGTGGAAGAAGTGCGCTCTATTTCCAAAACAGGCTTATCGGTGATTACCGTGGTGTTTAAGGAAGGCACGGATATTTACTTTGCTCGTCAGCTGGTTTTTGAACGTTTGCAATCAGCGCGTGAACAAATCCCCGATGGCATTGGTACGCCAGAGATGGGACCAAATACATCAGGTCTTGGTCAAGTGTACCAATATATCTTACGGGCCGATGACCCAGAAAAGTACGATGCTATTGCCTTGCGTAGTTTAAATGACTGGGTGGTTAAACTATTGTTGATGCCTGTTGGCGGTGTGACAGATGTGCTGTCGTTCGGTGGTGAAGTGAGACAGTATCAGGTGCAAGTTAATCCGCGTCATTTGTTGTCTTATAAACTAACCATTAATGATATTGCCGAGGCTATTGAAAAAAACAACCGCAATGCTGGCGGTTGGTATTTAGACCGAGGCGCTGAACAACTCGTTATTCGTGGCGTCGGTTGGGTACGCAGTAACGAAGATGGCCTGCGTGATATTGCTAATATTCCCTTAAAGAATATAGACGGCGTATCAGTACGCGTTAGTGATGTGGCCGTGGTCGATTTTGGTCCTGAAATTCGTCAAGGTGCAGTCACTATGTCAACCCGTGACAAAGAAGGAAAACCTGTTGCAATGGGTGAAGTGGTTGCGGGTATTGTAATGAAACGCCTAGGCGCTAATACAAAAGCCACTATCGATGGGATTAAGTCGCGCTTACCGGCCATACAAACTGCGTTGCCTGATGGTGTTACCATTGAGTCTTTTTATGACCAAGCAGACCTTGTTGACCAAGCGGTTAATACCGTTAGCAAGGCATTATTAGAAGCGTTCGTGTTAATCATTATTGTGTTAATGCTATTTTTAATGAATTTACGCGCAGCTTTCTTGGTGCTGATATCAGTGCCAATTTCTATTGGGCTGGCGCTTATTGCTATGGCGTATTGGGGTATTTCGGCGAACCTGATGTCGTTAGGTGGTCTGGCTATTGCCATCGGCATGATGGTGGATGGCTCAGTGGTAATGATGGAGCATATTTTTAGTCATTTGAGCAAGCCCGATGCGGAACATCACCAGTATGCACAAGAGGTATTAGCTGAAGGTGAACCACATCCTTATGATGCGGAGCACGATCGACACGGTATTCCCTTGCGGATTCAAGAAGCGGCACGTGAGGTAGGTACTCCCGTATTTTTTGCGGTAGCGATTATTATTATTGTTTTTGCTCCTTTGTTCACACTTGAAGGTGTGGAAGGTAAGTTATTCCAGCCAATGGCTATTTCAATAGTATTGGCAATGTTAGCCTCACTACTGGTAGCACTAATTGTAGTACCGGCACTGGCAACATACCTCTTTAAGCAAGGGGTGAAAGAAAAAGACAATGTGATGATGAGAACCCTTGAGGGATTTTATCAGCGTAAATTGTCTGGAATAATAAAGTTTCCACGTCGTGTTGTTATTGGTTCGGTCGTTTTATTTGTGGCCTCATTGGTACTGGTGCCGTTCTTGGGAACGGAGTTTGTACCGGAGTTGGAAGAAGGTACGCTCAATATTCGTGTTACGTTGGCACCTTCATCTAGTCTTTCCACCTCGCTAGGTGTTGCAGGTAAGCTTGAAGAGCAACTCATGACGTTTCCTGAGGTGTTATACGTATCCAGTCGTGCTGGGCGTGCTGAAATCGGCGGTGATCCTGAACCGGTGTCAAACGTTGAAATATTCGTTGGACTAAAGCCTGTCAGCGAATGGAGTAGCGCATCAAATCGTCAAGATTTGCAAAAATTAATGGAACAAAAAATGTCGGTTCACCCAGGCTTGCTGTTCTCATTCTCGCAACCGATTGCTACCCGTGTGGATGAGTTACTGTCAGGGGTTAAAGCACAATTAGCTATTAAGCTATTTGGCCCAGACCTTGACACCTTGGCAAGCACAGGTAAAAAAATTGAAGGCTTGGTACGAAAAATTGAAGGTACCCGAGGCGTGGAAATGGAGCAAATTGCAGGTGAAGCACAACTCGCTATTCGACCTAACAGAGATGTACTGGCGCGTTATGGCATTCCTGTTGCGCAGGTGATGGACTTAGTTGCCAATTCAATTGGTGGTTTGGAAGCCGGCCAAGTGATTAACGGCAATGAACGGTACGATATTACTATTCGCTTACAGTCTGATTTTCGTCACAATGTTGAAGCGATACAAA